>JBGTRP010000024.1:0-20081 GCA_041940685.1 Acanthopleuribacteraceae bacterium | reverse complement strand
CATTCTTCCGAGCACCTTGTCGGGAGGCGGCGTGGGGCTCTCCAGTTGCCGCAATTGCGTCAGGACCGCCAAGGCCTCATCCAGGCGGCCTAAACTCATTTCCGCTTGCGCGAGCAAATCGAGATAAACGGGATTGGCGGGATTCCTCTCCAGAAGGTTGTGGAGGATCATTTTGGCTTCCAAAGGTTGGCCGCCAAACAGAAATTGCTTGACCTGGCTATGGGCGCCAATATCGGCGACGACCTCCTGCGGCGGCTGGCCATCGTCGCGCAACTCTTCTCGAATCACGCCGGGGTTCGCGCCGGCAAAATGCACATAACCCAGGGCCATCAGGCGCTCCATGGTTTCCTCATCCATGGAAACCGCGCTCAAGATCTCCTCCACCGCATGATCCTTGAGATATCGCGCGAGCTCGCCGCGCAGTTTTTCAGCCAGTTGGGGTTCCTCGCCGACGATGTTCTTTAACTCCCCGGGGTCCTGGTTGAGATCGTAAAGCTCTTTGATGGGACCATAAGTGTATTTGTAATCGCCACTAAAAATAGCTCTTAATTCACCCAGGTTTTGCCCAAGCCGGGGGGACAGCGTTTCCGCGTAAAGGGGCGCGGGCGCGGGTGGAGTGGCTCCCGTCTCCGGCTTCACATAATATTTCAGGCTTTGGCCTTGTAAATCGTCCGCCGGAGAGAGGCCCAGGAGATCGAGAATCGTGGGCATGATATCCACGGTTCCCACCCTGCGGCTCACCCGATGGCCCTGGTTTCCGGCGGGCGTTTTGATAATGAGCGGAACATGCAGGGTTGAATTATAGATCAGCAGAGAATGGGTGTTCTCGTGATGCTCGCCCAAGCCCTCGCCGTGATCCGCGGTGAAGACCAGCAGGGTATTTTCATAAACCCCCAACTGCTTGAGCTTGTTGATGAGGATTCCCAGACTTTCATCGGCATAAGCGATTTCGCCCTTGTACAGATCGTCGGAGTAGATTTGGTGATAGGGCGGGGGTGGTTCGTGGGGATGATGGGGGTCGAAGTAATGGACCCAGAGAAAAAAAGGCTGCTCGTGGTTTTCCTCCAGCCAGGGCCATACGGCTTCATTGACGCGCGCCGCCCGGCGTTCGTCAAAAAACAGACTTGTTTTTGGCAAGACCCGATTACCCAAAAAGTCCTCGAATGGAGCGGTCAGGCGATCGTCGTAAAGATCGAAGCCTTGATCGAGACCGAATTTGGCGATGAGGGGATAGGCTCCGATCGCCGCCGCGGTGCGGTAACCATTGCGTTTCAATATTTCAGCGAGAGTTATCTGGCCCTCATTCAAGACGAACAGCCCGTTATCGCGAACGCCATGGGCAAAGGGCACCTTGCCGGTCAATATGGTGCTGTGGGAAGGTGCGGTAATGGGAATGGGAGAAAAGGCCTGCTCGAATAAAACGCCTTCGCTAGCCAATTGGTCAACGACCGGCGTTTGAATTCGATCGTTGCCATAACAACCAAAATGATCCGCACGGGTCGTGTCAAAGGTAACCAGCACCACATGAAAATCACCGGGCTTTCCGCAAGCCCACAATAACAACAACACCGGCAGCCAGGCCAGCTTCCACACCTTTTTTCGGCCCATGGGTTGTCCTCCGGAAACAATGGGCGAGCATAACGGCTGTCCAAAACGATGTCAAGCCAAGCCCCACATGGGCGAATGAAGCGCTGAATGCGGTTGACTGCTAGGCCTTGCGCTGAACCAACTCCCGCAGGCGGTCGAAGTGAAAGATTCCGGAGGTATGGCCGTCGGAGAAAAGCGGGTGGATCGCGTAGCGGCCCACGCTTTCCAGTTTTTTGAGGCTGATATCCGCGGGCACGCGGTCCGGATCCAGCAGCGGTTTGCCGCTCCATTCCTCAACACAGGCCGCGCAGGGACAGGCCAGACGCAGGGCGCGCACGGAAATCAGATCATGGGTTCCGTCCTGCCATTGGACGCCCAATTCATCGCGGCTCACCTGCCAGAGAGCCCGAACCGGACCGCTTCCCTCCGAGGCCGCATGCGGCGGTTCGGGAAAGCGGTCCTGCCAGCTCAAGTCCTTCCAATCCACATCGAACACCCGGGAGGGTTGCGCCTTTTCGAGGGCCAACGCCAGTTGGTCGAGAATGGCGTCCATGGCGCGCGCGGATGCGGAATCCGGTGCGGACACCACCAACGGCTCGCCCTTGTCGCCGCCCTCGCAGATCGCGCTTTCCAGGGGGAGCCTTCCCAAAAGAGGAATGCCCAATTCCTCCGCGAGCATGGCCGCACCGGACTCGCCGAAGGGGAAGCTCTGTTCCGTGCAGCCGTCACAGACGAAATAACTCATGTTCTCGATCATGCCGAGCAGGGGCACGTTGAGCTGTTGAAAGGTGTGAATGCCGCGCATGGTGTCGGCTAGGCTGAGTTCCTGCGGGGTGCTGATCACCAGCGCGCCGGTCAGAGGCACGCCCTGGCCGATGCTGAGCTGCGCGTCCCCGGTTCCAGGCGGCATATCCACCAGCAACAGGTCCAAGTCGCCCCAAACCACGTTCTGAAAGAATTGATTGATGACGCTATGCACCATGGCGCCGCGCCAGATGAGCGGCGTCTGCTTGGTCACGAGATTGCCCATGGAAATGAATTTCACCCCGTAGGCCTCCAGCGGGATGATGAGGTTCTCCTCGGGCCCCGGATCGGGCCAATCGCTGTTGCCCATCATCAATGCGCCGCTGGGACCGTGAATATCCGCGTCCAGCAGACCGACCTTCAAGCCACGCCGCTGCAGGCCAACCGCCAGGTTGACGCTAAGGGTGGATTTGCCCACGCCGCCCTTGGCGGAATGGACCGCCAGGATTTGCCTCACGCCCGCGAGGGTTTTCGATTCAGCCAAGCTACACCTCCATGGCGCCGGGCCCGGGCTTGGCCCATAACCCGCTCGCGCGGCTCAATTCCGCGGCCACGCGTCCCGCTACTTCTGCAATGGCCTTGGCCACGGGATTGGATTGCGCGCGCACCATCAGGGGTTCCCCTTTGCCCAAATCCGAGGGGATCGCCCCGTCCAACGGAATCTCGCCCAGCAGCGGAATTTGGTAACGGGCGGCCATGCGCCGGCCCCCGCCCTCTTGGAAAAGGGTGTGGCGCTTGTCGCAGGAGCCACAAATGAAATAACTCATATTCTCGATGATGCCCAACACCGGCACCTTGACCGTGCGGAACATTTCCAGGCCCTTGACCACATCGCGCAGGGCAACCTCCTGAGGCGTGGTCACCAGGACCGCCGCGGCGATGGGTACGCTCTGGGTGAGGCTGAGTTGCACATCGCCGGTTCCCGGCGGCAGATCCAACAGCAGATAATCCAATTCGCCCCATTCCACCTGAAAGAGGAATTGCTGCAACATCTTGTGCAGCATGGGTCCGCGCCAACTCACCGCCTGATGCCGATCGACCAAAAAACCCATGGAGATCAGTTTGAGGCCGTACGCCTCGTGGGGCGCGATGCGGCCTTCCGGCGTGGCCTGAACCCGCTCGTGGATGCCTACCATGGAAGGCTGGCTGGGGCCGTAAATATCGCAATCCATCAGACCGACGCGGGCGCCGCTTTGCGCAAGCGCCAGGGCAAGGTTCAGACACAGGGTGGACTTGCCCACGCCGCCCTTGCCGCTGGCGATCGCGATGATGTTGCGGATGCCGGGCACGGGTTGGCGCTGATTCACGGGCGCGGCGCGGACTCGGGAAGTCATGTTGACCGACACCATAGCGGCGCCAAGGCTTTCGACCTCCTTCACGCATTGTTCGCGCAACTGCTCCTTGACGGGACAGGCGGGCGTGGTGAGCTCCACGTCAAAGGCCACCCGATCCTTTGTGATGCGAATATTTTTGACAAAACCCAGGGCCACGATATCGCGGTTCAGGTCGGGGTCCTGCACCCGGGACAGGGCCTCCAGCACCGCCTTTTCGGTAATTTTCATAGGCTTGGTCCACCTTTCATGACGATTTCCCCTCGCGCCCTTGCCACAATGGCCCACCCATGAGATGGCGACAAGCCACGACGCCGGCCGCCCCGGGCCGAGGCCGAATCGCGGCCGGCGACCGCGAAGTCGAGGCGCTACAGGTTTTGCAGGGGTTCGGCGGGCGCAAAAAAGGCGCGCACCTTGACGATGGGCTCCACCATTCGGGGTTGGAATTCATGTAGGAAGCCATCGACGGTCCTTTTGAAGGCGGCCATCTCCTGTTTGCGAATGGGGACACCGGGTTGAAATTTTTGCTTTTGGGGATCCACGAATTTGCCGCGGATCTTCATGCCGAAATGCAGATGATAACTGGTGGCCAAGCCGGTCTTGCCCACGTAACCGATCACCTGGCCCTGGCGAACGCGAACGCCGCGACGCACGCCAGCCGCGATTTTATTTAAATGAAAGTACTGCGTCAACATTTCCTTGTCATGGCGGATCTCCACGGCAATGCCCGCACCGCCGTTGCGTCCCGCGGTCACCACCTTGCCCGAGGCCACGGCCATGACCGGCGTGTTGCGGTCGGCGCGGTAATCCACCCCATTATGCGCCTTTACCCGCTTGAGGATGGGGTGAAAGCGGCGGGGATTGAAGGAGGAAGACACGCTGCGCAGCTTGAGCGGCGAACGCAGGACATCGCGAATCAAGGATTTGCCGGCCAGGTTGTAATAGCCCGGTTTGGTCTTGCCGCCCTCGTACCAATAAGCCTGATAATCCCCGCGCGCACCGGTGTAATGGGCGGCCCAAATACGGCCGTATCCATGAAACACGGGCGCACCGTCTTGAATGAAAAACGATTTTTCCACCAGCATTTCGAAGCGGTCGCCCTCACGCGGGTCCTGGTAAAAATCGATATCCCAGGCAAAGACCTCCGAGAGCATCATGGCAAGCCGGTCGCCCCGCGGCGCATGACTCAGGCTCAGAAACAGGCTGCCGCGCATCTCGCCACGGATGATTACCCGCTCGGTGTAGGTTTTGATCTCGCGGCGCACGAGGTTGGGTTCATCCGAGAGCCCGGCCAAATCGTAGATTTCCACGGGCGAGACCACGAGCGTCAGGCATTCCGGCGCCCCGTCCTTCATTCCGAGCTTCCAGGAATGTTCGGGCCGCGCCTTGCGGAAGTCGTAAACCGGGGTAAGCGCGTTGATCAATTGGTGGACCTGATTGCCGCTCAGGCCAAGATCCGTGAGCTGGTAATAAAAAGGGCGCTTGGCGTCGAAGCGATTCTCGTGCCAGGTCCACCGCGGCTCGGGCGGCGGTTCCGGCTCCGGTTCTTCACCCGCCTGGGCCGCCTCGGCGTCGGCTTTTACCGCGAGGGTTTCGGCCGGCTCTGGTTCGACCGCCGCCTCCTTGGCAAGAGGCGGGTTCCGCTGATATACGATGAAGAGAAAAGTGGTCAGCAACAGCGACGCCAGCAGGGGCGCCAACCAGCGGCGCGGCGGCTCGGGTCTGGAGGAATTGGTGTAAAAATGTCGGTTCATGGTTGCATGGGCTCCTTGCCCGGAAAAAGCGAATTTCGGGCTGAAGGACTAATCCATCATGGGGATATAGACTCCTTTTTCACGAGCGGCCCGCTCGGCATCCTCATAACCCGCGTCCACGTGGCGCGCCACCCCCATGCCGGGGTCGGATGTGAGAACCCGTTGCAGGCGGGCGGCCGCCTCCTCGGTTCCATCGGCCACGATCACCATTCCGGCATGGATGGAATAGCCCAAACCCACGCCGCCGCCGTGATGGACGCTCACCCAGGAAGCGCCGTTGGCGGTATTGATCAGGGCGTTGAGAATGGGCCAGTCGGCCACCGCGTCCGATCCGTCGCGCATGCCCTCGGTCTCCCGGTTGGGCGAAGCGACGGAACCCGAATCCAGGTGATCCCGGCCGATCACGATGGGCGCCTTCACCTTGCCGTCGCGCACCAATTGGTTGAAGAGTTGGCCCGCCTTGGCGCGGTCGCCGTATTCCAGCCAGCAAATACGGGCGGGCAGGCCTTGGAACTTGACCTTTTTACGCGCCTGCTCCAGCCAGCGTTGCAGCGCCTTGTTTTGCGGAAACAGGGCGGCCAGCTCGCGATCGGTGGTGTAGATGTCCTCGGGATCGCCGGAAAGCGCCACCCATCGGAAGGGACCGCTGCCGCGGCAGAAAAGCGGCCGGATGTAAAGGGGAACGAAACCCTTAAAGTCAAAGGCATTTTCCACGCCGCCCCTTTGGGCTTGGGCGCGAATATTGTTGCCGTAATCGAAGACATGAGCGCCGCGCGCTTGAAAATCGAGCATGGCGCGAACATGCTCGGCCATGGCGCGGATAGACTCTTTTTTGTAGGTTTCCGGATCGTCCCGGCGTAGGACCGCGGCCTGTTCGAGATCGCAGTGGTTGGGAACATAGCCGTTTAGCTCGTCGTGGGCGGAGGTCTGGTCAGTGACCATATCCGGCGCGAACCCGCGCCGCAGGAGTTCGGGCAACAGGTCGGCCGCGTTGCCCAGCACGCCGATGGATACGGCCCGTTTGGCCGCTCGCGCCTGTTCCACGGCCGCCAACGCCTGATCCAGGTTGTCGTGCCACTCGTCGAGGTAGGCGGTTTGCACGCGTTTCCGGATCCGTTCGGGATCGACCTCGACCGCCAGGCAGACGGCGCCGGCCATGGTGGCGGCCAGGGGTTGTGCCCCGCCCATGCCGCCCAAGCCCGCGGTCAGAATCACCCGACCGCCGAGATCGCCGTGAAAATGTTGCCGGCCCGCTTCCACGAAGGTCTCATAGGTGCCCTGTAGGATGCACTGAGTGCCGATGTAGATCCAGGAACCCGCGGTCATCTGCCCGTACATCATCAATCCCTTGCGGTCCAACTCGTGGAAGTGTTCCCAATTGGCCCATTGCGGGACCAACATGGAATTGGAGATCAGCACGCGCGGCGCATTCTCATGGGAGGGGAACACGGCCACCGGTTTGCCGGATTGAACCAGCAGGGTTTCATTGCTTTTCAATTGCTGTAGCTCACGAACGATCGCGTGGTAACAATCCCAATTGCGGGCGGCTTTGCCGAAACCGCCATAGACCACCAGCCGGTCGGGTTCTTCCGCGACCTCCGGGTCCAAGTTGTTTTGGATCATGCGGTAGGCCGCTTCCTGAACCCATCCCTTGCATGTCAGACCGCTGCCGCGATCGGCTTTGATCGCACCCATTCGCCAACCCTCCTGCTCTACAAAAACGGTTTCAGTGTACCAAATCCTTGGGCCGAATGGGCACCCCTCATTTGCGGAAATGGAATGGACCCCCCGCTGTACACACGGGGCGAACCAAAGATGGAGGTTCGAACAGACGAGCGCCTCGGATCATCGACTCACTCTTCAACCAAGCGCGACTTCTCTCCCAGCGAGGAGATCTGATCGACCGGGGTCACGCCATAGGTTTTGTAGACGGATTCCACGAAAACATCCGCGATCTTCTGGCGAAACCCGGCGTTGCTCAGCCGGTTGCGGTCTTGGCGATTGTTGAGGTTGCACACCTCGATGAGGCAGCGGGTGGGCACCCGGTTGTACCGAACCACTGCGGGGACATAGGGCCGCTTGGGGTTGCGGTAGATCACCGAGCGGATCGGCTTCTGCCTGTGAACCCGCACGCCATGACTCCGGGAGAGCGCGATGAAATTATTGGCGAAGTTGAGACTGCGCGCCTGCGCCTGCTGCACGGTTTTCTGGGAAAAGCTGAAATGATTGCCCTTGTATTCGAGATACTTGCGAAACTTGGAATAGGCCTCCACCCGACGGGGGAACACGCGCGCATCCGGAATGTAGACCATGTTGCCCTGTATGCTGGGATGCAGCGAATCGGCATGCAGGCTGGCGAACAGGACGTTCTCCTCTTTGACTCCCTGAGCCAATAGTTGCTGGAAGCGATGGTTGGCAAGCATCCAGCGCAGGTTCACACCGTCCGTAGTCACGCGGGGGGAATTTAAGGAGAAGCGAGGCGTGGTGAGCAGGACCTCGTCATGGTCCCGATTGAAACGATGCACGTCCTGCACCTTGTACTGCACGCTGGGGTCGAGAATCGTGGTCCAAATGGTGGCCGCCGACTCCTTTTCCAGCCGTAACTTGATGCGGCACATGATGTCGTAGACAAAATCGTCTTCCCAAACCTTGCCGAAATGGGCGCCGGGATCGCGGCCGCCATGACCCGCGTCTAAGATCAGATGGACGCCCTCCAGGTTGCGGGACACCACGCGCGTGCTCATGCGCGAAACCCCGCGCATGTTCTCGATGAAGGCCTGGTACTCGGGGTCTGCCTCGGGTTTGTATTCTGGTTCCAGGTAATCGCTGGGAATGCGGATCGGGGTGCCCACGGCCAGGTCGGTCTCATCGCGAATGCGGTTGCGTTGGATGATGATGTCCGCCACGCGGTTCACATCCTCGGCGCGCACCAAACCGCAAAAACGCACCACCACCGCGGAATAAATGGCCTCTCCACGCTTGAGCCGATACTGGGCGTAAGGGCCCTGGCCGTCGCTGCCGTAGCGGAGCTCGGCGCGCTCGCGCTTCAACTCGGCCAACTCGCGCAAAAAGCGCTCGGAATCGCCGTTCTCCTCCTTCGCGGGTTTTTCAGGTTTGGCCGCGGGTTTGGTTGCCGGGGGGTTGGCGCTGTTGCCGCTGGCTCCAACCGCCTGATTCGCGTTTCCTGGAGGGGGAGAAACCCTGGGTTCGGGGTCGGTGTCCTGAACCAGGGTTTCGGTATCCGCCAATCTGGTGTCCGAGGCGAAGACCGGGTCCTTGGGCTTGGGGAGGTCGATTTCGGGGGTTTCCTTGAGAATGTGGAGCAACACGTAAGCGGGAATTTTCACGGTCATTCCCTGCTTGATGCGATCCGAGCGCATACCGGACGCCTTCTTGATGGCGCGATAGTGCTGACCCGAACCCGTAAACCACTGGGAAATGGACCAAAGGGTCTCGTGACCTCCGTGGGTCACACGGTGAACCCAAAAATCGCCCCGCAGCCGATCCTTGGGCCAAAGCGCCAGTAACAAGGCCTTGCGGAACAGGGGCGAAAGCGAGTAATAGGGGATCAATGCCCGATGGGCGCTCACCCTTTCGATTCCCAACTTTTTCAGGTTGAAGCGATCGCCGTCAAAGACGCCGCAATAGCCGCGCAGGGCAGGCGTAAGTTCCTCTGGTTTCAGAACGCGTACGTCCAAATGAAGGCCGCTTCGGTCGGTCAGCGCCGCGTAGCTGGTGTCGTCCAGGCGTTTCAACACCTGACCCGCGAAGCCGGCGACTCCGGACAGCGCGACCAGCAGGGTCATCGCGCCTAACCGGAAAATGTTGCGGCCATTCATGGCGAAAGCGCCGGCCTCCCGAACCACCGGCGGATCGGACACGCCATCATTCGTTTTCCCGCATCCTGACTGAGGACGTTAAGCTGGTTATTCGTCATCCATGCATCCTTCAGGAAATCGTTTTCACAAAACCTTGAGCAATCAAAACAAAACGCCTACCTATGAACATAGCAAAAATCACGCGGATTTCCAGCACTATTTTTGGGAAAGACCTTTAACACCAATGGAAAAGGGAAATTTGGGGCTCCCGCTTTCAAGAAGCGCGGGGCATCCGCGAGCCGCGCTTTTGGCCTCCCGCCATACTCCGCTCCAGCCCTTTGCGAAGGCTTATAATTTTCTCGAATGAACATGTAACTTATTTTTTACCAGTGTTTTACAAATCTTCATAGCGGGAGCGCGGGACCCGACTCCGCGATCAGCCGCTGCTTTCGGGAGCGCGGCCATTTTTTGAGTTGGATTTCCCGCCGCAAGGCCGAGCTCCGATCGTGGCCCCCCTCCGCGTACACCAGGCGCACCGGCCGCCTGCCCGCGGTATAGCGCGCGCCCTTGCCGCTGTCATGAGCCGCCACCCTCCGCTCCAAACCATTGGTGCAGCCCACATAAAAACTGTCATCGGCGCAACGAAGTATATAAACCCACCAGGTTTTTTCATCTGGTTCAGCCATTCGTCAGCCTATCACGAAATGAGAGGAAAATACCCCGCCGCGCCGCTACTCCTTGAGCGCTTCTTTCCAGCGCCAGCCGAACCAGCCGGGGGTGGGCGATTGCCCGGAAATGGTGACCATTCCGTCACCCTCATCGGGGAAATGATGGTTGTTGGAATAGCGGCCCAGTGCAATGCGCAGCCGCTGCCGTTCCAGGCGCCTTTTTTGCCCGTCCGACTCCTTGAGAATGCCCTTGGCCTCGGCAAAGTCGGCGATCAGCGCCGGAGTATACAAATCGTCGTCCTCCAACTGAAGCAGGATACCGCTGTACTTCATGGGTCTGCCAATGCTCTTGGACATGGTGATCCCTCCTCTCGATTTCCGGGATTTCTCCATACTATTCTTAAATACCGTTTATTCGACAAACGGTCCATCCTTAAATATACATCGCGAATAATATATAACAATCTTTGGATTATACTTATCTTTGCACTCCAGATACAAAAATAGTATGAAGCTACCTAATTCTCAGTATCTATCTTTCGGCATTGAACAGCTCACAAAAATATTATACGAAATGCGGATACCGTCCAGGTTTCAAAAGACGGAAACACCAAGCAGCGCGAGGGCCGAAGTCGTCATTTTGACCCGCGCCCATGCCGTGGACGACAAGGTTTTGCTGGAAAAGCCCACATTCTTGGAGGGGTTGGCCCGCCCTCCTCCCTTTTCCGGAGCAGGAAACAATCATCCTCTTCCACCCTCGCCCGACCATGTTGATGTACGCTCTCAATCGCCAGAACCGCGAGACTCGTTTAGGCCGAGAGCCAGCGTTGCGCCATGGCTTGGCCGCCCTCGTTGAGCCGCGGCGGCGGGGTATGGTGGGTGCGGACGCCCGAGCCGGTCAGCGGCCCGTCCGGCAGGCGGACCGAACCAAGGGTTTGGTGGTCCAGGGCCAGGATCGCGGAAGGGTCCCAGGTTTGTACGCGCGTCAATGCCTCATCCGGCCGCAGAATGGGCGCGGCAGGGATGCCGGCCTCCTTGAGCAGGGGCAGCAGATCGCCGGAGCGCCGGGAGGCCACTTTCTCCGCGATGGCGCGGATGACCTGTTCGCGATGTCTGAGCCGGTCGGCATTGTCCATGGCGCGCAAGCGGCGATCCTCGATGTTCAGCAAATCGCATAAGCGCCGGTATTGACGGTCGTTGCCCACGCCGATGATCAGGGTGCGGTCGGCCAGTTCGAAATCCTGATAGGGAACGATGTTGGCGTGCTGGTTGCCCCAGCGGCGGCTGGGCTCGCCGGAGACCAGGTGGTTGGTGGCCACGTTGATCAGGCTCCAAAGGGCGGTTTGGTAGAGCGAGATGGAAAGCGCCGCGCCCTCGCCGGTTCTGCCTTGGCGATACAGCGCGGCAAGGACGCCGTTAGCGGCCATCATGCCCGTAAGCACGTCCACCACGGCCACGCCGACCTTGTAGGGCCGGCCTTTCTCGGGACCGGTAATGCCCATGAGGCCCGATTCCGCCTGGATCATGATGTCGTAACCGGCCTCCTCCGCACGGGCGCCGCGATATCCGGTGACGCCGAGCGTCACCAGACCGGGCCTGAGCCCATGCAGGCGCTCCGGCTCCAAGGCCAGCCGGCGGCGAACCCGCGGCGTGAAGTTATCGATCACTACATGGGCCCGTTTGACCAGCGCGTCCAGCCGAGCCCGATCCTCTTCAGCCTTGAGATCCAGCGCCATGGAGGCCTTGTTGCGGTTGCAACACTGAAAATAGGCGGCCACATCTCCCTGAAATGGCGGACCCCAGGAGCGGGTGTCGTCGCCGGTCGGCGCCTCGATCTTGAGCACCTCGGCGCCCATGTCGCCCAGGATTTGGGCGGCCAGCGGCCCTGCCAACACCCGGCTCAGGTCCAGCACGCGCACGCCCTCCAGAAACATCATCGCAGAATCTCCAGCAACTCCTCCAGGGTGAAGGTCTTGCTGATGTTTTCGCTGTCGAAGCCCACCACGTCTTCCAGCAGCGCGCGTTTTTCGTAGATGATGCGGTCGATGCGCTCCTCCACGGTATTCAGGGCCTTGAATTTGTAGACCTGAACGGTTTTGTTCTGCCCGATGCGGTGGACGCGGTCGGTGGCCTGTTCCTCGCGGGCCGAGTTCCACCAGCGGTCGTAGTGGATCAGAATGCTCGCCGAGGTGAGGTCGATGCCCACGCCCGAGGCCCGCAACGAACCCAGGAACACGCGGCATTTGGGGTCTTTCATGAAGCGTTGCTGCTCCGCGGCGCGATCCGCGGTGGCGCCGGTGATCACGGCATGGCCCACCTGATGGTGTTCCAAGTAACGGCGAAACATGGCGATCATGCCCAGGTACTGGCTGAAGACCACCAGCTTCTCGCCGCTGTCCAAGGCCTCGTGCAGCAGTTCGGTGAACATCTCCCATTTGGCGCTGGGATAGGCCGCGTAATCCTCGTTGCCGAAGAACAGGGCCGGATGGTTGCAGATCATTTTCAGCTTGCCGATCAACTGGAACACATGCATCACGCCGAGGGGCTCGCCCCCGTCGGTTTGCATGGCGCGTTTGCCCTCGCTCTTGGTTTTTTTGTAGAGCTCCCACTCGTATTCGCCCAGGGTGAAGGATCGCAGATCCTCGATTTTCTCGGGCAGTTCGGTGAGCACCTCGGACTTGGATCGCCGCAGGGTGAAGGGATGCACCAGGGCCTTGACCTTCTCCTTAGTGGGTTCGTGGTTGAGCTTGAGAATGGGATCGGTGAAATAGCGTTTGAAATGAAGGTCGCCTCCCAGGTAACCCGGAAAGATGAGATCCATCAGGTTCTTGAGTTCGCCGATCTGGTTCTCGATCGGGGTTCCGGTCAGGCCGATTTTGCAATCCGCGGACAATTGGGTAAGGCTCTTGTAGGCCTTGGTGTCCTTGTTCTTGACGAATTGGATTTCGTCGAAAATGGCCAGATCGAAGCTCCGCTCGCGAAAGAAAGCCAGGTCATTGCGGACGATACCGTAGGAAGAAATCACGATCTGGTGATCCTCCAGGGCGCGTTCCGCATCGCGCGAATACCCGTGGTGGATGACGGCCTTCAGTTCCGGGCAGAAATCGCCCAGCTTCTCCTTCCAGTGGAACAACACGGAGGTGGGCGCCACCACGAGGCTCTTGCCCGCGGGGTTCTCATGCGCCACCGCGGCCAGCAGCGCCATGCCCTGATGGGTTTTGCCCAGGCCCATTTGATCGCAGAGCAAGCCGCCCAGGCCGAAGGCCCGCAGGAAATAGAGCCATTCGTAGCCCAGCTTCTGGTAATCGCGCAGGTTCAGCTCGGTATGGCTCAAATCCGGCAAGTCGGGAACCTTGAAGGACTTCAAGCGCTCGAAAATGGCCTGGCTCCACTCGCTGACATCCACGTCCAAGCGCTCCCGGAAAAAGGCCATCAAGCGGAAGAGATCGCCCACGCTCAGGTCGCCCCTCTTGGCGTCGCCCTCGCAAAAGGCTTTCAAATAGGTGCCGTCATAACCCAGGGAATCGAAGAGCTTGCCGCCGATTTTGCGGTACCGCCCCCGCTCGCGGAACAGCTCGTTGAGTTGGCCCAACTGGAAACGCTGATCGCCCAGCCGCGCGCTGAGATCAAAATCAAAGCGCTTTTCGTGGAAGCGTTCCAGGTTCAAATGGAATTCGTCGAATTGCTCGACCACCACCTCACCGAAGAGCGCCTCGTCCATGAGCGCGCGGTCCATGGACTCCAAGGCGGCGAGGTTGGCCTTGAGAAAGGGGGCCACCTCCTCGCGGCCCACGACCGCGACGCCGGGTTCGGCATAGGTCATCTCGAAGGGGCTCAGGCCGGTCTGCACGCGGAAATACCCCAACCCCTCATGGAAACAGAGATTGCCCCGGCCCGAGAGCTGCACCTCCTGCAAGGCGGGATGCAGGTCAGGCCCCACCCTCACCCGAGGCTCAATCTCCAGGGAGCCGTCCTCCCGGAAGCGGATGCGGTAGGTCAGGGGCACGCCCTGCTTGCGCACATCGAAATCCGCGCACGCCATCCAGTAATCCCAATCTTCGCGAATGCCCTTGAGAAAAGTCTCCACACCCATGGTCCACCGAAACAGCTCGTTTCCTCCCTGACCGATACGCAGCGCTACTTGGTGCTCGGGTTCGCGGGTAACTCGAATGCGCAGGGAATCGGCGCGCTCCAAAAAGTAGAACAGCTTGCAGAGCGGATAGAGGGAAGATTCCTCGAAGAGGATGCGGCTGGGGGGGAAATTCTTCTCGAGCATGGCCCATTCCGAATCGGTGCGCACCTTGTTGTGCGCCATTTCCAGGGCCTTCCGATCCCGTTGGGCGAGCTTGCCGTCGTCGGGGATCAGATTCCAATAACGCAGCATGCGGCCGTCAAAGACGTCCTCGGGCAGGGTCAGGCTGGGATTGCCATCTTCTTGAAATCGCTGATCATAGAGCTTGCGGCCCGTGGCCTTGAAAAATCGGCAGAGGCGGTAATCTTCAAAAGACTGGTAGAGCGGGTCGCGCTTTTGCGGCCAATTGTTGGCTTTCAAAAAGAGTGCGAACCCATGCCCACAGACCTCGTCGCGATCCGCTTCCCGACAATTGCAGGTGGCGCTCAAATCGCCGTCCTCATCGACGACCAGGTGGACGAAATGGCCTTTCTTCTCACCGACCCGCACAAAACCGAATGCGCAGTTGCGGTAGAAATCGAAGAAGGGAACGGCCTTGCGCTCCACATAACCCTTGGCATCCAAAAAGACTTGTGAGGGCACCTTGAACTTGGGCGGCATCAACACGGAATACCCCTTTCCAAGCCGTTGATCATAACAATCCATTCCGGATCTGAACATGGAAATCCAAGCAAAATTCAGCGAGAATCGAGATCTGGCTCCTTCTCAAAAACCCCTCCCCAAAAACCATCCGGGTTTTCCGCATTTTCCTCATATCTTCTCATTCGGTGAAAAGCTTCATCTATTTTGCCGTTGGCCCTTGTACCTTCCCCAATTCTTGCCTAAGTTATATCTTTATGAAGTGGATGGGTTCTTACCCTTTCCCGTCAATTTGTCGTGGCGCTCCCGGCTGTTTTCCCTGTTCCTCATGAGCCATTGCAGCCTGGATTTGTCTCGCGTGTTTGCATTTTGGCCCACTAGGAAAACCAAAAACACTGGAGGTTAGTGTGAAAAGACTCAGGGTCTTTTTGGCCCTTTTGACGCTTGTTTTGGCGGCCCAGGGTATTGTCCTGGGCCAGGGTTGCGTGGCGGTTCGGCCCATGAGCTGCGCGGCCCACGGCCAACAAAATAACCTGGGCTTGCTGAACAAAGGCCAATGGCAAGTCTTCAGCTCTTACAGATATTTCGAATCCTTTCGGCACTTCCGGGGAAGCGAGGAAGAACCCAACCGGGTAGAAGACGGCACCGAGGTGGTCAACGTGGCGAATTCCATGGACCTGGGCATCGGCACCATGTTCAGCAACCGGCTCGGTCTCAACCTCACTCTACCGATTATCTCCTACGACCGCTCGTCCCTTTACGAGCATTACGGCAACAGCGCGTCCAGGAACCCGGACCAGACACGTTTCCATACGGGTGCATTCGGCATCGGCGATGCGCGAATTACGCCCAATTACTGGCTTTTCGACCCCGTCAAGCACGGCCATACGGGTAACCTCTCGCTTGGTGTGGGGCTCAAGGTTCCCACCGGCGACTCGGACGTGAAAGACGATTTCCACCGTCTGACGGAGGACGGCCAGGACACCACCATCGTGCGGGCGGTAGACCAATCCATCCAACTTGGCGATGGTGGCTGGGGTTTCACCACGGAGGTCCAGGGCTATTGGAACGTGAACCCAAGAACCTCGTTGTTCGTGAACGGGTTTTACCTCTTCAATCCCCGCAACACCAATGGCACCCTGACGCGGGGAACCGCGGACGGGGTCGATCCTCTGATCGTCAACCACTCCGTGGCCGATCAATACGCGGCGCGTTTGGGCGTAAATACGGTTCTGCTGCCCAAGCACGGATTACAGGGCAGTCTGGCAGGCAGGGCGGAAGGAGTTCCCAGCAAGGATGTCTTCGGGGGCAGTGACGGTTTCCGCCGTCCTGGCTACATCGTCTCGGTGGAGCCAAGCCTGAGTCTGCCCATGGGCAACATCAACATGACCCTGAGCGTGCCCATTGCGCTTTACCGCAACCGGGTCAAGAGCACCTATGACCTGGCCGACCCCACGGGGATGCGGCACGGAGATGCAGCTTTCGCTGATTACCTGATCAACCTCAACTTCTCTTACCGCTTCAGCAAGAACCCGTTCGCCAGAAGTAATGGCGGCAATTCGGGTACTCAGTTGTAAAGAGTCCGGCCAAAGCACAAAATGGATGGAATTGACCGCTTCTTCTCATCGAGGCGGCGGCAATTCCTCCCTCCATTCTTCTCATGGGATCGTGTTCCGATCTCGTATCTATTTGCCTT
Organism: Acanthopleuribacteraceae bacterium; assembly: GCA_041940685.1. Lineage (GTDB taxonomy): Bacteria > Acidobacteriota > Holophagae > Acanthopleuribacterales > Acanthopleuribacteraceae > JBGTRP01. The sequence continues at coordinate 3,652 of JBGTRP010000024.1, read as the reverse complement.
CAAAAACATGATTTGGGGCTTTGTCTTCTATTGCGCTACATAACACAAGGCTTTTTATTCCAGTCGATTGCGCGCTTGTGGCCTCGCCTGCCGAGCTTGCGGCTTAATTCTTGTACCTTGCAACTTGGTTTCACATGGGATGGTTTTTTAGATAGCGGGCTAGGTCTTTGGCGAAGTAGGTGAGGATCATGTCGGCGCCGGCGCGTTTGATGGCCAGGGTGGCTTCCAGCATGGCGCGTTGTTTGTCGATCCAGCCCTTTTCCGCCGCGGCCAGAATCATGCCGTACTCGCCGCTGACATGGTATGCGGCCAGGGGAACATCGATGCATTGACGGGCCTTGAGGATGATGTCCAGGTAAGCCAACGCGGGTTTGACCATCACCACATCCGCGCCCTCCTCGATATCGAGCAGGATCTCCTTAATCGCCTCCTCGCTGTTGGCGGGATCCATTTGATAGGTTTTCTTGTCGCCGGACCGGGGCGCGCTATCGAGGGCGCCGCGAAAGGGACCGTAAAAACAGGAGGCGTATTTGGCCGCGTAGGACATGATCGCCACATGATGGAAGCCGGCCGCGTCCAGTGCGTCGCGAATCGCGCCCACCCGGCCGTCCATCATGTCGGAGGGCGTCACCATATCCACGCCCGCGTTGGCGTGGGAGACCGCCATGCGGCACAAAACTTCCACGGTTTCGTCGTTGACGATCTCATCGCCGACCACCAACCCGTCATGACCGGTGGTGGTGTAGGGGTCCAGTGCGATATCGGTCTGTACGTAAATATCGGGCACTTCCTTTTTCAGGGCGCGCACCGCCCGCTGGATCAGGCCCTTGTCGTCGTGGGAAGCGGTTCCCTTAAGGTCTTTATGCTCGCAGTAACCGAACAGGTTGACCGCGGGGATGCCGAGCGCGGCCAGGGCCTCGCATTCCCGCAGCAGCATGTCCACGGAGAGGTGGAAATTGCCGGGCATGGTGCCGATCTCACGGCGGACGCCCACGCCTTCCACCACGAACATGGGGTAGATGAGGTCGTTTACGTAAAGCGAGGTTTCGCGAACCAAGCCGCGAATGGCGGGGTTGCGGCGCAGACGACGATAGCGATGTCGGATATCCAGCATGGTTCCTCCCAATTCCACCCGATCGCGGAAAAACCATTATAACGCCGTGAGGGCTGGTCCATGAACCTGGAGTTTTGACTACCGCTCCCCGCATATTTCACTACAATAAGAGAGAGCGTCGGCCTGAAGGAGTGGAAATAATGCATGTGGAAGCGGTTCCCTGTTTGCGGGACAATTACGCCTATATCATTGTATGCCCGGATACCAACGAGGCGGCCGTGGTGGACCCATCCGAGGCCGGGCCGGTGTGGAAAGCGGTGAAAAAATTGGGCGTGGAGTTGGTCGCCATCCTCAATACCCATCATCACTGGGACCATGTGGGCGGCAACAAGAAGTTGTTGGCTAAGTTTCCCAGCCTGCGCGTGTATGGACATGCTTCCGACAGGGGGCGCATTCCGGGCCAGACGGAGTACCTGGACGAGGGCGACAGCGTGGACGTGGGTCATTTGAGTGGGGGCATTACCCACAATCCCGGCCACACCACGGGAGCGGTCACCTATTATTTCGAGGACGCGGCCTTCACCGGGGACACGCTGTTCGCGGCGGGTTGCGGCCGGCTGTTCGAAGGCACGCCCGAACATATGTACACTTCTTTGTACCAAAAAATCGGCAAGCACCCCGAGACGACCCGGCTCTTTTTCGGTCACGAGTACACGGAATCCAACCTGCGATTTGCGCAAACCATGGAGCCCAGCAACACCCATATCACCGAGAAGCTGGAAAGGGTTCGCCAACAGCGGGAGGCCGGGGAGTTCACCACGCCCTCGTTGCTGAGCGAGGAGTGGAAAACCAACCCCTTCATGCGTTGCGGCAGCACCGAGATCTTGGCCAGGGTCCGTCGCCAGGAGCCCGGTAACAATCTGTCTCCCGCCGAAGTATTGCGTGTGGTGCGCGCGCTGAAGGACCGGTTCTAAGGCCGGCGTCGCCGGGTTTGCTACCTACCGGCTTCGCCTTTTTTCCCGTTTAGATTCACGCTTTTTTCACATGACCTCTCCATATTTGAGCCAAGAGTATCGTCAATGCTCGAACCCTGAGATGGGAGGCCATGTTGATACGGATTTCGCTTTTCCAAAAGTCATGGAATCATGATGAAGAACAAAAAGGTGCTCGGTCCAAAATCAAAGGAAGGAAGTGGGTTGGGCTCCTGGCCTTGCTGGTTTTTTTGATCGGTTTCCTCATTCCAGAGAACGCGAGGATTCCGGTGGCCGGAGCCGATAGCAATGATTGGAACCATCAGACCTACTGGCACCATCCCTGGGGGAAATCCGGTGTCCACAAGGGTATCGATATCTTCGGCCCCAAGGGCCGCCCGGTGATCAGCCCGGTGAACGGACTTGTCATTCAACGGGATTCCAAGGGTCGGGGCGGCAAAAGCCTGTTGGTTTTGGGGCCAAAATGGCGTTTTCATTACCTCGCACACATGGACTGGGTCCGCGCGCGGCCTTGGCGCTACGTCACCGCAGGCGAGACGCTCGGCAGCGTGGGCGATTCCGGCAATGCGCGGGGTAAACCACCCCACCTCCACTACGCCATTTTTTCGGCTGTTCCCTACCCCTGGCGTTGGCGCGCACGGCCCCAGGGATGGAAGCAAATGTTCTTCCTGAACCCACACGAAAAGCTCGTCAAAACCCGTTGATTTTCGGTCAGCTTTCCTCGGAGGCCTTTTTGACGATCCGGATGCCCAGCTCTTCCACCTGGCGGGGGTCCACCGCCGAGGGCGATTCCGTCATCAGGCAGTAGGCATTGGTGGTCTTGGGGAAGGTGATCACGTCGCGCAGGGACTTTTCGCCGGTCATCAACATGACGATGCGGTCAAGGCCCAGAGCGATGCCGCCATGGGGCGGGGCGCCGTGGCTCAACGCGCTGAGCAGGAAGCCGAACTTTTCGCGCGCCTCTTCGGGCGAGAGACCCAGGGCCGCGAACATGGCGTCCTGGATGTCTTGGCGGTGAATCCGAATCGAGCCGCCACCGATCTCGAAACCGTTCCAGACCAGGTCATAGGCCTTGGCGCGCACCTTGCCCGGCTCGCTTTTCAACAGTTCCAGATCCTCGTCAAGGGGTGAGGTGAAGGGATGATGCAGCGCGATATGACGGCCGGCCTCGGCATCAAATTCCAAAAGCGGGAAGTCGGTGACCCACAGCAGATTGTGCTCGCCGGTGCGGATAAGTCCCAATTCCTCGCCCAACCGCAAACGCAACGCGCCAAGGGCCTGGTTGGTTCGCTCCGGCGTATCGGCCACGAACAGCAGCAGGTCGCCCTGTTGGCCGCCGGCGCTTTCGAACAGCTTTTGCGCCAATTCCGCGCCGAGAAATTTCTGGATGCCGCCGGCGACGCCATCGGCATTCCACTTGGTCCAGGCCAGGCCTTTGACGCCGTAATACTGCTTCAGCCAGGCTTCCAGGTTTTCGATGTCCTTGCGCGACTTGCCCGCGCCTTCCGGCACACACAGGGCTTTGACCCGGCCGCCGCCCGCCACGCACCCGCTGAACACGCGGAAGCCGCAATCCGCCACCAGATCCGAGAAATCGTTGAGCTCC
>JBGTRP010000023.1:0-20225 GCA_041940685.1 Acanthopleuribacteraceae bacterium | reverse complement strand
TTCTGACCTTGCTGACCACGCAATTGAAACATCAGGATCCCTTGGAACCGCTCGACAGCAACCAGTTCACCGAGCAGCTGGTGCAGTTCTCCGAGGTCGAGCAATCCATCGCCACCAACAAGAACCTGGAACAGAATGCGATCCTCGCGCGCCTCCATCTGAGCGACCTGCTGGCGGCCGGTCGGTACGGCGAAATCAACGCGCTCTGCCGCTCCATCCGCGCTTCCTTCACCAACCGCATCACCGTCATTCTCAAGGACGGAAAGGTAGTCGGGGATTCGGATTTCCTGGTGGAGGCCATGGAATCACACGCGGACCGGCCCGAGATTATCGAGGCGCTCGATGGACGGACCGGCGCGAGCACCCGTTTTAGCGACACCCTGCAGACGCGCATGACCTATGTGGCGCTTCCCATGCGCATCGACGGCGAGATCGCCGCGGTGGTGCGGGTCTCGCGGCCGACCACGGTCATTGACCGCGCCCTGCGCTCCATTCAGCTCAAAATCTTTGCCGTTTGGCTGGTGACCACGCTGTTGGCGGCCTTGCTGATTCTGAAGCTCTCCCAGCGTATCAGCCGGCCCTTCGAGCTTTTCAAATCCCTGGCGCGCCGCTTCGCGGAGGGCAAATTCGAGGGCCATCTGCCTGTGCCGCCCACCGAGGAAATCGGCGACCTGGCCGAGGCCATGAACCTGCTGGCCTCGCGGCTCAACGAGCGGACCAGCACCCTGATCGAGGAGCGTCAAGAGGTCGAAGCCATTTTGGCCAGCATGGACGAGGCGGTGCTGGCCGTGGATACCCAGGCCACCGTGTTGAAAATGAACCGCACCGCCGCCAAGCTGTTTCAGCAAGACCCGGCCGAGTGCCGCGGCCGAAAGGCGCAGGACATCATCCGCAACCAGGATTTCAACCGTTTTTTGGAGAACGTGCTTTCCAGTAGCGGGGCGGTCTTGGAGGACCTCACCCTCTACAATCCCGGTCCGGAGTACCTGCGCGCCTATGGAACCCGACTGCGCGACGCGGAGGGCAATGCCATCGGCGCCATATTGATTCTCAACAACATCACGCGGCTGAAGCGGCTGGAGAACATTCGCCGCGAGTTCGTGGCCAATGTGTCCCACGAGTTGAAGACGCCTATTACCTCCATCAAGGGTTTCGTGGAGACCCTTCAAGCCGGCGCCATGAACGACCCCGAGGATGCGCGCCGTTTTCTGGAGATCATCGGCAAGCAGGCGGATCGACTGAACCACATTATCGAGGATCTGCTCAGCCTCTCCAAAATCGAGCAGGGTCAGGAGCAGATTGGCCTGAAAAAAGAGCGGCTCAAGCTGAGCGGTTCGCTCAAGAACGCGCTTCAGGTCTGTGAAAAGGCCGCGGAACAAAAACGGGTGGAGGTGTTCCTCGACTGTCCCGAGGATTTGGAGGCGGATATTCACCCCAACCTCCTTGAACAGGCGGTGGTCAACCTGTTGGACAATGCGATCAAATACAGCAACGCGGAACAAGCGGTCATGGTGCAGGCCTACCGCTTCGACAAATCCGTGCGCATCGACGTGGTGGACCAGGGCGTGGGCATTCCCAAAAGCCATTTGCCGCGCCTGTTCGAACGGTTCTACCGGGTCGACCGCGCGCGCAGCCGCGAGTTGGGCGGCACGGGTCTGGGGCTGTCCATCGTGAAGCATATCGTGCAGGCCCATGGCGGCTCGCTGGCGGTAGAGAGCGAGCTGGACAAGGGCAGCACCTTCAGCATCTCGCTACCCGCGCTTTCCTGATCCAATCGGGGCCAGGCCATCATTTTTTATTCGTGAGATTCGATTTTTTCGTGGTCGGTTTTCTCCTCTGTCTGCTATTGGTCTCGGTTAACCAGGGATTGGGAAGCTCTTCGGGACCAGGCCGTGGAATCGGAAACCTTGAAAGAATGAAATCGTATCAAAACTAATTCATTAGTTTTTCGGTTGGAGGCGCGCCCATATGATGAGAATCCAGGGAATGCGGGGATGGGCACTCTTGTTGGTGATGATCGCGGCGTTTCCCTCGTTGGGCAATGGGGCTGATGAGGCGATGAACCCTTATCTTGCTGTCCGTGAGAGGGATTTCAATTTCAGCGGCGCGGTGTTGGTTTCCCGCGGTGATCGTATCCTGCTCAGCAAGGGTGTCGGCATGGCCGATTACGAGGCCGGGGCGCCCAATCGGCCGGAAACCATTTTTCCCATCGCTTCGCTGACCAAACAGTTCACCGCGATGGGGATTCTGGTTTTGGCGGACCGAGGCTTGCTCGCTTTCGACAACCAATTGGGAGATTTGTTGCCGAACTGTCCCACCGAGTGGCGAGAGGTGACCCTGCATCACCTGCTTACCCATACCTCGGGCATTCCCGACGCGTTTTCCAAGGTGGACGAGGTGCCCGTGGATGAGACCCTGGCCGCCATCTACGATTCCTTTGCCAAAATCGAAAAAAAGGAGCTTCGCCAACAACCGGGAACCAAATACAGCTACAGCAATTACGGCTATGTTTTGCTGGGCGCGGTGATTGAAGAAACATCGGGGGAGAAGCTCATGGCTTTCTTCCACAAAAACATTTTTGAACCCCTGGGCATGACCAAGACCGGTTACCACGATGTATGGGCGATCGTGCCCGGACGCGCGCGCGGCTACCGGTTCCGCGAGGGCCGGCGGCAAAATATCGCCTACGAGGATCACGGCGCCTATGCCGCCGGTGGCCTGCTTTCCACGGTGGGAGACCTGTATCGCTGGCACCGCGCTTTGGGAAGCTCTAAGCTCGTTGCTTCCAAAACCCAGGCCGCCATGTTCGCGCCGTTTTTGGATGAATACGCCTACGGCTGGAAGGTGACCCGGCAACACGGCCACACGGCGCACCAGCATAACGGCGGGCTTGCCGGCTTTTCCGCGCATATCGCGCGCTACCCGGAAGAGGACCTGCTCGTCGTGGTGCTGGGGAACTCCCACTCCCTGCGCCTGGAGGGAATCGCCTGCGACCTCGCGGCGCTTGCCCTTGGGGAGACGCTCGCGTCCGTGACGCCCCAAAAAAGCGCGGCCTTCAAGGAGGTCGGCCTAGAAGGGATTTACGCGGACGAGAAAGGGGCGCGCCACCACTTTTTCAGGGAAGGAGGAACCTGGCGCTACCGCCGCGATGAGCGCCGTCCCCGAGAGCTTTTTGCCTGGAACCCCGACACGCTGGCGATGAAAGTCGCCGATGAGTTGCGCTTCCGCATCGAAAAAACCGAGAACGGCAAGGTCGTCCAAATCGAAAGCTGCGATTGCGGACAGCCCGTGGGCGCCCTGACCCGGCTGGCCGAGCCCGGGCAGGAATAAATCGCTGGGAAGATTGGGGCCAGGCCATCAATGCTTCCATTTGTGACGATCCATTCGCGGTTGTATTCTCCCATCGCCAAGGCCACCTTTTGTCTTGTCCCTGGTTGGCGTTGGGTTGGAACATGGGAACCTTATCGGGGCCAGGCCATTCCCACTTCCCCTGAGGGTTTGGGAAGTGGGTGGGCGGGGTCTCTTGCCTCGCTTGTCAGGGGGGTACCCTTGTGCCAGAATACCAACACGAAATGCCAAGGCCCATCGGAAGCGGCATGCGGCAACTTTCCAGAGCTTGGGGGAAAGGCGATTGGCTCCCATGATCAAAAAATTGGGACAATACGAGATATTGGGAGTCCTGGGCAAGGGCTCGATGGGCGTGGTGTACAAGGGCGTGGATTCCCGCATCGGCAAGATCGTGGCCATCAAGACCATGAACAAGAAGATCCTGAAATCGCAGGAAATGCAGGAACGCTTCTTCCGCGAGGGCGCGATTCTCGGCCAGCTCCAGCACAAGAACATCATCCATGTCTACAACGTGGGCGTGGATCACAACATTTACTACATGGCCATGGAGTATTTGGAAGGAATTTCACTGTACCGCCTGATCAAACAGGAGGGCATGCTGCCGCGTTTGCGCGTGCTGGAGATCATGAAGCAGGTCTGCGAGGGCGTGCATGCGGCGCATGGCCATTCGGTGATCCACCGCGACCTCAAGCCCGCCAACATTTTCGTGATGGAAGACGACCACATCCGCGTGCTCGATTTCGGCGTGGCGCATTTCCAAAACAGCCAGTTGACCAATTCGGGCATGCTTTTGGGCACCATCAACTACATCGCGCCCGAGCAAATCATCGGCCTCAAGGTGGATTACCGCGCCGATATTTTCAGCATGGGCGTTATTTTCTACGAATTGCTGTCGGGCGCCAATCCCTTTTCCGGCAAGAACATCAGCCAAACCATGGTGCGCATCGTCAATGAGAATTTGAAACCCATCCCCTCGGTTCCCGATGCAGTGATGGACATTCTCGACAAGGCCCTTCACAAGGATCGTTCGCTGCGGTACGCGAACGCCAAGCTCATGGCCGAGGACATTGAAAAACAGTTGCGGGAACAAATGATGGAAAGCGGTCAGCCCATTGGGCTCAAGGCCTTGCGGCGCACCGCGAATAAGGCCAAGGAAGAACAGTATCAAAAGATGCTCAGCGACCGCATCGAGGCCATTAAGATTCACATTCGGCGCGGAGAAATGGCGGTTGCGGAAAGGCTTTTGGGTCAGCTCAAGGATCTGGAGCCTAAGCACAAGGAGTTGCCCTCACTGGTGACTTATATGAAAGACGCCGAGGAGCGCCGCAGGCAGAAGCAACAATTTGTCGACAAGCTCACCCACGACAGCCTGCTGAAGGCCAGCGCCCTGGCCGCGGAACGACACTATATCTCCGCCATCGAGTTATGTGAAAAGGTGTTGAAGCTGGCGCCTGAAAGCCAGGATGCCCGGGTCATAAAAGCCAATGCGATCCACAAAATGGAACAGTTCCTAGAGAAGGTCAAGCGATAATTCCGCGCGGCAAACGCCCTCCTTCCACGGAAAAACGGCGGTCCTGGTCACAACAATTCGATTTGTTCGTGCTTCCGCCTGTGATACGATCCTAAAATACAAAAACAAAATCGAATCACGCCGAGGATTGGATATGACGTATGCTGTTTTGAAACACAAAGCCGGAAGGTCCGCCTATGAGGATCATGTGCTTTCCAAGCCCGTGACCACCGTGGGCAGGAGCAACTCCGCCGATGTGGTGATCAACGATACCAGCATTTCTCGAATCCATTTTCGACTGGAGAACCGCAATAACCGGTATTTTTTGGTGGACAATAATTCCAGTAATGGTTCGTTTGTAAATCGCCGCAAGATCACCGAGGCGCCACTGAAACATGGCGACGAAATTATCGCGGGCCGCATTCACTTCGTGTTCTCGCAGGAAGAATCAGGCGCCGAGGACGGGGGCAAAACCCAGCCGCTCTCCCTGCTCTCCCAGGAACGGCATCCCATGGAGCCGCCGCCCACCATCTCCGTGAGCCGGACGGCCAAGAACCCCGCGGATCCGCAAACGCCGCCTCCCATACCGCCTCCCATGGCGGCATCCTCCGATGAGGACGACACCCTGGGCGATGCGACCCGGCCGCAAGTCGATTTGGACGACCCCCTGTCCCGACCACTGGAGGTCACTCCCAAACCCAGGCCGGGCGCGGAGACTCTACGAACCGACGAGGAATGGGAGCGGGCCACGCCGGTGTCGCGCTTGCTGGCCTTTTTGGTGGACTGGGCGTTGGCCCTCGCGCTGATGATACCCGGGATCTTGTTCGGGCTTTTACAATGGGGCGGTTTGTCCTTGTTGTTTACCTTCCTGGGAAGCCTCGCCATCCTGGCCCACCCGATTATCGGCTGGCTGAAGTACGGCAAAACCCTGGGCAAACACTTTTTGGGCATCCATATCGTGGAAACCGAAGACTCTTCCCGTATAGGCCTTCAGGGGCGCACCCTGATTTTGCGGATTCTGGGCTATTTTCTATGCGCGTTGTTCATGTATCTGCCCTTCCTCTGGATTCTATTCGACGAGGAGGGTTTGGGCCCGCACGACAAGATCGCGGGCACGCGCGTCGTCAAGAGCTGATCAAGAGCGCGCGGGATTCCGCTCGGGCCGTGGGTTAGGTCCGCTTTTTGCCGTGCATTAACATTTTCTCACCCGATTCAAAAAGTGTTATGATTTTGCTTGGCCCACGGACTTCCGTCACCAGGCCCTTCCCGAAAGTGGTGTGGTTGACCCAGTCGTTTTCGGCAAAAGAATCATAAATGCTGTAGGACTTCACATTGTTTCCATCCCATTCCGCGATGAGCTTGTTCCATTTTGATGCGGCCGTGGATTTGGCAGATTTCGTCGTCTTTTTTTTACGGGAAGCGGTCGCCCGTTTTTTGGTGGTTCGTTTGCTGGGAAGGCGGTGATTGTGCTCGCTTTGGCAGGTCAAACATCGGACCCTGCGGGGGTCATCCCCCACCATGGCCGCCACGATATGGTTCAAAACCATCTTGCATTTTCCGCAATAAGAGTCAATTTCACTGCCTACCTTGATTTTTTTTTGCATGTAACTCCCCTCATAATGGCTCAAATCATCATAGCAAACAAAGGGCGATGCGGCGACCGGACATAACCTCAATCTAAGATGAACCTACTTTTTTAAGGACAATTACACATGGCCAAAAGCAGAATGCTGGTAAATGCCAGAGACTTTGATCAACTCAGAGTCGCCATCGTCGATGAAAAAGGCATGCCGGAACAGGTCGATTTCGAATCGTTGAACCATTCCCATAATCTGGGCAACATCTATAAGGCGACCATTACCGCCATCGAGCCCAGCCTCCAGGCGACCTTCGTCGATTACGGCGGAAATCGTCACGGTTTCCTGCCTTTCAATGAAATGCACTACCGCTATTTCTCCACCAGCGACCGCAGGGTTCCCGTTTCCGAGCGCATCAAGAAGGGGCAGGAGGTGATCGTTCAGATCGCGCGCGAGGAGATCGGCCTGAAAGGCGCCTATCTGACCACCTACCTTTCCCTGCCCGGTCAGTACCTCGTCATGATGCCGCTCACCAGCAAGGTGGGGATTTCGAGAAAAATCGAAAGCGCGGAAGACCGCCAACATCTGCGTTCGGTGCTCAATCAAATCACCGTTCCCGAGGGGATGGGCTACATCATCCGCACTGCGGGGCTCGGAAAATCGCGCGAGCAACTTCAGCGGGATCTCAACCTGCTGACCACCACCTGGCGCGAGTTGGAGTCGCGCGGCAAGATGCGCCGCGGCCCGGCCCTGCTCTACTGTGAGGACGATGTGGTTACGCGCACCATTCGCGACTACTTCACCGAGGATATTAAAGAAATCCTGGTGGACGATCCCGATGCCTATGAATCCGTGCTGCAGCATTTCCAGAAACTGATGCCCAAATACGCCCATATCGTGAAGCAATACAAGAGCAAGATCCCCATTTTTACCAAGTTCCGTCTGGAGGAACAGTTCGAGAAGATCTTCTCCAGGAAAATCCAATTGCGTTCCGGGGGGTCGATCGTCATCGAACAGACCGAGGCCCTGGTGGTCATCGATGTCAATAGCGGCAAAACCTCCGAGGGCGATCTGGAGTCCACCGCGCTCAAGGCCAATATCGAGGCCGCCGACGAGATTGGCAGGCAGCTTCGGCTGCGCGATTTGGGCGGTCTGATCGTGATCGATTTCATCGACATGAAGGACAAACGCAATGCCCACGAGGTGGAGCAAAAGCTGCGGGAAAGCCTGAAAAAAGACAAGGCGCGCCTGACCGTGAGCGGCATGAGCCGGTTCGGCCTGCTGGAAATGTCGCGCCAGCGCATCAACACCTCCAAGGAGATTCGCCACTACGTGGATTGTCCCTCTTGCAACGGCAAGGGCCGCGTCAAATCCTACGACATGCAGGCGCTGGACCTGCTGCGGCGCATCAAGCAACAGGTATTGAATGGCCGCGTCAAGGAACTGACGGTGACCTGTACCGATGACCTCGGCGTCTACATGCTCAACGAGCGGCGCCTGGAGCTCAACGAGCTGGAAAACAGCTACAACGTCAAGATCAAATTCGTGCTCAAGCACGAATATATTCCCGTGCCGCACTTTGATATAATCAAGCGCACGCATCGGCAGGAGAAGGAAGAAATGGGCATTCCCGCACCGCTCTCTCTGTCCAGCATCGCGGCCTCGATGAGCGAGGAGGCGATCAACGAGCAGAAAGACTATAAGGAAGAAAAGTTGGAGGCGCTGGAGAAGCTGAGCTTTGACGAACTGCGCAACGTGGACATTCCCGTGCCCCAAAGCCTTTCTCCATTCGAACGGTTCAATTTTTCGGTGCGCGTATCGCTGATGAAGCGGCATGGCCTCTTTGAGGACAAGGCGGAAAACTTCAAAAACGCCATTCGCGAGAAACTGACCGGCGGCGGTTCCCCGGCTCAGGCGAAGGCCGCGAAGGCTGCGCCCGAACCCGTCAAGGACAAACCAAAAGAAGCGGCCGAGAAGAAAGAGGCCTGAGCGAAATTCCGCGTCGAGCTTTCGGTTCGGGGCAATGAGGGAAGGAAATTCATGGCAAAAGTGAGCGTTGTGGTGCGGTTGAAAAGCGGTGTGCTGGATCCCCAGGGCAAGACGGTGGCGCATTCCCTTCACACCCTCGGCTTTGAAGAGGTCGACGATGTGCGCATCGGAAAATTGATCGAGATCGAGGTGGCCGATGGTTTGGAAGGCGAAACGCGGCGCGCCCGCGTGCGCACCATGTGTGAGAAGCTGTTGGCCAACCCGGTGATCGAGGATTTTGAAATCCTGGGAGGCTGACTTGCGCGTTTCCGTCATTATTTTTCCCGGCAGCAATTGCGACCGGGACGCCATCCACGCCTGGTCCAACCTGGTCCACGCGCGGGTGTCGGAAGTGTGGCACAAGGATACCGATCTCAAAAAACCCGACCTCGTATTCCTGCCGGGCGGGTTTTCCTTCGGCGATTACCTGCGTTCGGGCGCGATCGCCCGCTTTTCACCCATTATGGAGGAGGTCCGCCGCTTCTATCGCGCCGGGGGGTACCTGTTCGGCGTCTGTAACGGGTTTCAGATGCTTTGTGAAATGGGCATTCTGCCGGGCGCCTTATTGACCAACCGCCATTTGAAGTTCCTTTGCCAGGATACCTATATCCGGTGCGAGGCCAATGCTTCGCCCTTTACTTCCGAATTGGAGCCGGGCGCCGTGCTCAAAATTGCCATCGCCCATGGAATGGGACAATATCATGCGGATGAAGATGTTCTGGCCGCCCTGGAGGGCGAGGGCCGCGTGGCCTTCCGCTATTGTGATGCGGGAGGACGGCTTACGGAGGAGGCGAATCCCAACGGCAGCGTACGCGCCATTGCCGGCATTACCAGCGGCAATGGCCGCGCACTGGGGATGATGCCCCATCCGGAGCGCGATGTGGAAGACGAGTTGGGCTCCAGCGACGGCCTGGCCGTGTTGCGCGGCATCTCGGGTCATCTGGATTCGGCCGCTTAGCCATGGCCGATAAGAAACTGGGTTGGCTGCGGCCCGCCTCGATCGGAACCCATTTTTTTGCCTGCACCCTGATCGGCTACCTGATCGGTCATTACCTGCTCGACGCATGGTTCGATTCCGAACCGCTATGGACGGTGGTCATGATTCTTCTGGGTACGGTGGCGGGTTTCGTCAACCTGATTCGCGAGGTGAACCTCATCAACAAGGCCGAGTCGGAACGGCCGGCGCCCGGACCGGCCGAGGACTGGCCCTACGAGGATGAAGAAGAAACCGAGGACAAGTCCTCTTGGGATTACGATGATAGGGCATAACCCGGTCAATTTGGCTATCATATGGATAAAATCATGGGGCCGCGCGTGAACCGGGTCCAAGCCTCCGACGGCGGGTTTCTGCGCTGTTTCTACCGCTGGTTCCTGCTGTGCGGCGTGACCGGCACGGCGATCTCTCTGCTCGCCGCGGGCCCCGCGCCCGGGGGGAGCTTCGGGCTCGGGTTCCTGTCCATGGCGCTGATCCTCTTTTTGTGGGATCTCACCACGCTTTTTACGCTCAAACCCAAGCGCACCAGTTGGCAATGGGAGACCTTTTTGGTGCTGGTTCGTTATTCCTTGCTTGGATGCCTCTTTTATGCAATGATTTCGCTGCTCAGCGTGCGGTGGCTCTGGTATTTTGCCGGAACCACCATGATGGTTTTGGGGTTGATTATCGCGGCCATCCGTTTCCCGCGGGACCAAGCGGGCGCGGGCCCAACCCCTTGAGTGAAGGTTCTTGAGAGGAAGGATTCGTTATGGAAATACACCCATCGCTTTGGACCATGGGTATCGCAAAAATACTGGGCAAGGATCTGCACGCGGTTGCCCTCTACGATCATGTCATCGCCGCCCTGATCGTTTTTTTGATTTTGACCATCATCGCCCTGTTGGTGAAGACCAGGCTGAACCTGGTTCCCAATGGTTTACAGCAGGCCATCGAGGTCGTGGTTCAGGGATTGATGAATATGTTGGAAGAAACCATCGGCGAGGGTAGCCGCAAATATTTGCCGCTCATCGGGTCGCTCGCGTTTTTCATTTTTCTATCCAACTTTTTGGGGCTCGTGCCCTCCTTCTCCTCGGCTACCGGCAATTTCAACACCACGGTCGCCTGCGCTCTGATCGTGTTTCTCTACTACAATTACGAGGGCATCAAGGAAAACGGGTTCGCCTATTTCAAGCAATTCCTCGGACCCAACATTTACCTGGCCCCCATCATGCTGCCGATCGAGATCATCAGTCACCTGGCCCGTCCGTTTTCCCTGGGCATCCGACTCTTCGGCAACGTTTCCGGCGAGCACGTGGTTTCCCTGGTTTTTTACACCCAGCTTTTTGCCTGGCTCGTTCCGGTTCCCATCATGGCGCTCGGCCTGTTCGCCGCATTCTTGCAGACCTTTATCTTCATCATGCTGACCCAGGTCTACATCGCGGGCGCCATCGCCCACGACCATTGAGGTTCGTGACGACAACCAATTGAGCTTCTCGTGAATGCGTCTCCGAAACGCGTTCAACATTATTTGGAGGTACTATCGATGCGTAGAATTTTGACTCTTATGGTAATGTTCCTGGCCACCGGCGCCCTGATGGCCGCGGAAGAGGCGGGGGCCGTGACCGGTCTCGGCGGTTTCTTCTCTCCCGCGATCGCCATGGCGTTAGCCGCCGGTCTTTGCGGCCTCGGTCAAGGCAGAGCCACCGCGGCCGCTTGTGAGGGCATCGCCCGCAACCCCGGCGCCGCCGGGAACATCCGGACCACGATGATTATCGGCCTGGCGCTGATCGAATCGCTGGCGCTCTACACCCTGATCGTCGTTTTCGTAAAATAAAACGCCGCAACGCCTCAATTGAAGAAAAGCCGCTTCCCCCCTGGGAGCGGCTTTTTTACGTGATGCGCCCGATTGGGGCCAGGCCATCATTGGGGCCAGGCCATTTTTTAGAGCCCCAGCATTTCCAGGTTTTGCGCGAATAGTCTGTCTCTTCGCGTCGCGCCGGTTGCGGTACAGGCCTGACTTTGCCATCCTCCGCTCGTGAGCCAAAACACCAACTCGCGGCCCTGCACGCGATGGTAAGCAAGCGTCCTTGGCTGGCTTTCCACGACCCAGCGCGGGTCGGGCCGCTCGGCCACGCGGTAGGAGCGGAACCGAAGGCGGCGATCCCCGCCATCGAGATGGAAGCAGGGCAGGTTCCGCTCCAGGCGCGTCAACCTTATCTGATGGTCGCGGATCAGAATGAAATGGGTTAAGGGGTCTTGGGGATCCGGCATGGCGGGGAAGGACCAACAACTGATGCGCCGGCCCATCAGGCGAAGACAATCGCGCTTGATCCAGGCCAGCTTGGCCCGATGCTTGGAAAACAGGTAGGCGGAACCGCGAAAGGAAGAGAAGCGTTTGCGGAACAATTCTTCGAATCGGTCCAGGCAAGCGCGGAACGAGGCATCAGGCTCCTTGGGCGGATGCCGGTCGAAGAGACTGGGCTGTTCTAAAAGACGACCATCCTCCTGAAACCAGAAATGGGATTGGGGGCGCTCCCGGGCGAGCCGCATCCGCAACCTCTCATAGGGGTGGCGTTGAACGCCTCGCCAGGCGAGAACCTCGGCGCCCTTGGGCCGTGGCCGCGACCCGATCCAATACAGCGGTTGTAAAGGATCATCGCGCTTCAACAAGTTGGTCACCCGATATTTTCCTTGAACCAGCGATCGCAACCTTGCCGGTGGGATTACCGGATCATAGGCGGTTTGACAAAGGATCAGGGGCCTGCGGGGGAAACGTTTGCGCAGGCGGGTCAACCCACGCAAAGAGGGAGAAATCACCGGGTGGAGCGTATCGTTGCTGAATGTTCGACAGCGCCCCAGCACGCCACACCACCCGTGAAAGCAACTCGGCTCGATCAAGGCTTGCAATCCGGGAATCCTCCAGGTGTTCTCGTCGATGGGATGAAAGGGGTCGAGCTGGACATAGGCAAATCCATACAGAAAGAGCCGTTGTTGAAGGGGGTTGAGGATTTCTCTCATGGCAACGCCTCCTGTACGGCGATGGCCCTATCTTCTCCGGCCTCATCGAGAAGGCCCGCATCCTTGTGTGTCGTGAGAAAGTAGGCATCGGGCAGAGTAGGGCACTGGCTCGGCGTCAAGACATCCCGCTCCCGCTGCGGTGCGCCAATCCTTTGCCGGAGAGCCGGCGGTAGGGGCAGGCCGTTGCAGGTATGGGCGTAAAAAAAATAGCAGCGGGCTTTGCCCCGTTCGGCGATATCGCACAGCATACGGTTGGCCAGGGGAGAGTTGCCATAGACGAACCAGGGGTACGCCTCGGCAAAGGATTTGAAATTGATGTAATAGGTTGTCTGGTCGGGTATCCAATCTCCGGCGCGCACCAACGCCAGAGTCCACCTGGCGGCCAGGTATTTCCACACCAATAACCAGGGGCCAAGGGGTTTGGGCCCGTAGCTCAATCGGGCGCGAAAGGGTCCCTCCTTGAGCTTCCCGGTGCGGCGCAGCCATCCCTGTTCCCTTGTGCTCAATTGCGAAAACCAATGCGCGCCGAGATCAAAGGGCCAATATATCCACTGTCCTGGGAAGACCCTGTTGGGCTTCAGATCACGGCCGCGCAACAAGGGACGCAGATGTTCGGGGGGAAGGTGCGCGGGTTTGTTGTCGAAGACGAAATGCTTTTTGGCATGGGTGAGGATGCCGCGGTGGATGCGGAAACGATCCTCCAAGCGAACCCAGGCGCGCGTGACCGACGCCCTTTGCGAGGCTTCGCGGGGACGCAAACGCCAGCGCCCCAGTGGATCGGCCAGGTCCTCGGAGTCCATAAAAAAACTGCGCATCATGCCGCGGCCGTGGACCTCTGCCTGAATGCGATGCTTGGCGGCTGGCTTCAGCGAGGTGATCCCCAGAACGAGGGGAAAGGTGTCCGCATGAAAGATCAGTTTATGGTCGATGCCGTAATCGAAAAGAAAATCGATCCGCCACCGGCTCCGGAGGTAGGCTCGCAGCTTATCCGCGTAGCGCGCCTGCAAGAGTTTGCCCGGGAGGAGAAAGGAGAGCTGGCCCCCGGGTTTGACCAACCGAAGCGAGGCGATCAGAAAAAACAGGCTGAGGTCCATGCGTCCATCCAGCGGGAGGTCGGGTGGCGAATGGAGATGGGCGACCATCTGGCGTTTTTGTTCGGATCGGATCTTGTTGGCGCTGCGCCAGGGCGGGTTCCCCAGTATGAGATCGAACCCCCCTTGCAGCATGACGTCGCTGAACATGATATGCAGTTGGGCGTGGGCTTTTGCGGAACGAGGCGGGCGCAAATCGCCGCGGCCGCGCTGATGGCCGGGCAGCATTCCCTGCGCGGCCCGGTTGCGGGCCGTTGCCTGGCTCGCGCGTCTGCCGGCCATGTCCAGGAACTCAAAGAGCTCGCGTTCCAAGCGGTAGATATGTTTGAGGCGGGCCTGGCGTTTGCGGCCCGAGGAGGTGGGAAAATGCTTGCGCAGCCGCTCCAACTCCCCGTATTTGGGCCAGGATTCGAGCTTTTTCAAGGTTTCCGGCAGGTATTGGCGCAAGAAATCGCCGGGCCGAATATGATGTTGCAGGCTGGGGAGGGCCGGCGCCTTGGCGGGCTCAGAAATTTCGAGGTCCTGAATCATGTTCAGCCAGAGCCGGACCTCGGTGAGCCGCACCGCCATGGGATGAATATCCATTCCGTAGAGGTTCTCCAGGACCACGGCCCGTTTGAGCGCGTAGAGCTTGCCGTTGTAACGTTCCCGCTCGGGCGCCAGCGAGAGGCGCAGCTTTACCAATACCTGAAAGGCGGCCAGCAAATAGGCGCCGCTGCCGCAACTGGGGTCCAGGACCCGCAGATCGGGCAGGCGCCGCCCCAATGCCGAGGGATTTCCCTCCAGGCCATTGGCCCGCAAAAAGGCCTGGAAAGCCGCTTTCACCTGTTTCTCCGCCACCGCTTGCGGGGTGTAGAAAGCGCCCTGTTGCCGGCGCTCTTCCCGTCGCAAAAGGTTCTCGAAAACATGGCCCAAAATGACCGGGCTTACGCCCAGGATTTCGCGGTTCTCACGCGCTTCGAACAGGGAGAATGAGTATTGGGAAATGAGGGCTTCATACAGGTTCAGGCACCAGTCGTTGGCGATGACGGGCAGATTCTCGGGCTGGAAGCAGAACAAGCCGCCGCCCAGGCGCGGCAACTCGCCCAGGGGTACGATCTCGCGGATACGGCCTCCCTCCAGCCGCGCGAACAGTGGTTTCAGAAAGCAGTGGATAATCGAGAGCCCCTTGCGATGGCAGAGACGCATCTTGGTTTCCAGGTAATAGGGATCGAAGTTGAGCCAGCCCTTGCGCTGCACGAAGATCAGGAAAACCAGCTTGAGCACCAGGTCGACGAGGGCGTGGTAGGCGTTCTCGCCGCAACAGGGAATGCGTTTCAAATGGTCGCGCAGGGTTTTTTGAAAGTCCCGGCTCAGGTTCTGACCCTCCAACAACCGAAAAAGGCGCTCCACTTTTTCCGCGGTGGGCCGTTGGAGGATGCCGAGCAGATAGCGGTCGAAGCGGCTCAGATGGGAAAAGTCCAGGTCCAGATGGTGAAAACGGTCCTGGTCCTCTCCGTTGAGCAGAACCAGATGGGCGTTGGCGCTACGACCGTGAACCAGGTTGAGCACGGCCGGTCTCCCGCATATGCGCCGCACGCCCTTGGCCACATGGCTGTAGGCATCCTTGGGACACTGTTCCGAAACGAGGGCCTCGAATAAAAAGAAACCCGGAGCCCGTGCAACCACCACCCGAAAGACCTGATCGGCCAAAAATGGGGGCAATCGCATGCGCTGTTCCTCCTCGGCTTCCAGCATGCGCCATTCCCAGCGATCGCCTCCGAAAATTCTCTGACTCTGAACGCCTTGGTTGATCTCACTCATGAATGCCTCCTCGCTCCGCCGAGCCTTGACGGTCGAAGGGTGGCAATCACCATGCCGATCACAGAAAAGTTTAATTCTGCAACTATCTGTATATAAATAGTTTATGAATTGCACCCGTTTGCTTTGGAGAAGGAGTGTCAAATGGCTTTGTCAGTTTGGGCAAGGCCCGTGGAAATCAAGCCGAGCATCCACAGAGGCTTAGGATCAAAGGCCCCGGGCGCCGCATGCCGGCGTGAGCGGGACGGCCGGCGCGCCTTTCCCCGGCGCGGTCCGGGCGTATCGGGCGTTCTTCCATTGCAAGCCTCTATTGAATTGGCTACAATCCATGCGGTTTGCGCGGCGCCCGGCCGCTCGTTAGGCAATTGCCGCCTCAAACATGGCGCGGCCGGCAGAATCCCGGGCCCGAGATCGACTGAAAAAAATGGAGCGTGAGCATGGCATTATCGGCGGGAATCGTAGGCTTGCCCAATGTGGGGAAGTCCACCATTTTCAACGCATTGACCTCGGGCAAGGCTCAAAGCGCCAACTACCCGTTCTGTACCATCGAACCCAATACCGGCGTGGTTCCGGTTCCCGATCCCCGTCTGGATCGGATTCGGGCCCATATCGAAACCGAAAAAATTCTGCCCGCCACCATCGAGATCCTGGATATCGCGGGTTTGGTGCGGGGCGCCAGCAAGGGCGAGGGTTTGGGCAACCAGTTCCTGGGCAACATCCGCCAGGTGGACGCCATCCTGCATGTGGTCCGTTGTTTCGAGGACGAGGACGTGGTGCATGTGGACGGCAGCGTCGCACCGATTCGCGATGTGGAAACCATCGAAACCGAGCTCATGCTGGCGGATATGGAAGCCCTGGAAAAACGGCAAAAACGCATTGCAAAGATGACCGACGCGGCCTCCAAGGCCCAGCAGTCGGCCATCGCGCGCGCGCTCGACCTGTTGGCCGAGGGGACTTGGCTGGCCAAGAGCGCGCTTAACGAAAATGAGCGCGAGCAATTGAAGCCGCTGTTCCTGCTCTCCATGAAGCCGGTGCTCTACATCGCAAATGTCCATGAGGATGACCTGGGCGGAGAGCATCCTCATGTCCAAGCGCTGCGGGAACACGCGGCCAAGGTGGGCGAAGGATTGGTGATCATCTCAGGCAAGATCGAGGCCGAATTGGCGGATATGGATCGGGAAGAGGCCGTGGAGCTGTTACGGGAATTGGGAATGGAAGAGCCGGGCCTGCACGCGCTCGCGCGTGAAACCTACCGGCTCTTGGGTTTGCAGAGCTTTTTTACAGCCGGACCCAAGGAGATTCGCGCCTGGACGATTCGCGTCGGGCATACCGCGCCCAAGGCCGCGGGCGTGATTCACGGTGATTTTGAAAAGGGTTTCATCCGCGCGGAGGTCTACACGCTCACCGATCTGGAGACCCATGGTTCCGAGTCTGAAATCCGCAATCGCGGCCTGTTGCGCCAGGAAGGCAAGGAATATCTAGTGCGGGACGGCGACATCGTCCACTTCCGCTTTAATGTATGATGCAAGCGGCAAGCTTGTCGCCTGCCGCTTGTAGCTTGGCGCATGTCATAGATTGACGCGGTTGATGAGATCCCGCACGTTGTAGAGACCGGGCCACTCCGGTAACATGCCGATCAGCGTGAGGGCGGCGCCGCAGTTCAACGAGCTTCCGGTGACCAGGATATCGTCGATGTGCCAGCCGTCCCTGGTCACGGAGGAATCCGAGGTCAGCCGGAAGCGGATACGGGCGTCGGCGGCGCCGTCCAAGTCCGGAATCGGCAGCGAAACCTCGCTCCACGCGGGCGAGTTGCCGTCGTAGATGGCGGCTTCCGTCCAGGTGGCGCCGCCGTTGGTGGAGAATTCCACCCGGCCGTAATCGTAGCCGGACTCGAGATTGAACTGATGCCAGAAGCTGAGGCTGACGCTGTCAATGCCGGTAAAGTCCATGGGCGGCGAGGTGATGGAGGCGTTGGTATTGTTGCCGTAGGAGCCGCCGGGGCTGTCGGTCCAGGAATGGGTTGCCGAGTGCGCGCTTTCGTTGGTAATGGCCCAGGATCCGGTGGCGGTCCAGCCCTGATTGCCCTGCTCCACATCGTCCTCAAAAACAGAACACAGGGGAATGAGATCCACATCGAGGACTTCCACCATCTGACTCTGGGCGACCACGCCCGTGACGGTTTGCGGTGCGTAACCATCGGCTTGGAAAAGCAGGTCATAGGTTCCGGGCGGCAGCAACAGGCTGTAAAAGCCGCTGCCCGCGTCGGATGTGGTTTGAAAGGCGAGCGCCTGGACCGTGCCCTCAACGGGCTGTAGGTTGGCGGCATCGCGCAGGGTTCCCTCGATTCTGGGCGCGGTTTCCGGGTCGAGCAGATAAAAGAATGCCGCGCTCACCGCGCCCCAATTCCCGTCGCTGTCCTGGGCCTGGAGAAAGAGGATGTGGCGGCCCTCCGCCAGCCCGGTGGTGGCCAGATCGCCTTCCACCGTTTCATTGCCGCTGTCGAAGGAACCGTCTTGGGCGGTGAGCGGGATGGCGACCGCGCCCGCCTCCCAGGGTGGGGTGTTTACAAACGCGCGCGCGGCCATCAGATTTTGCGTGGGTTCGGCGCCATTGCTCTGGTTGAAGCGTTCATCCGTGGTCATGGCCTCAACCATGAGCATGTCGCCCGGTTCCACCGCGGCTTGAGCCAATTGGATGTCGTGCACATCCGGACCCGCCGGGGTCAGGTAGGGGGTGCGGGCCACCTTGGCCGCGTAGAGCAGGGCGTTCAGATTATCTGGCAGAATGGCGCTCTCGAAGGTGGCGCAATTTTGAAAAAAGGCGGTTCCCAATTCAAAGGTGAAACCCACCAC
Organism: Acanthopleuribacteraceae bacterium; assembly: GCA_041940685.1. Lineage (GTDB taxonomy): Bacteria > Acidobacteriota > Holophagae > Acanthopleuribacterales > Acanthopleuribacteraceae > JBGTRP01. The sequence goes on along the minus strand of JBGTRP010000023.1, from coordinate 2,028 downwards.
GCCGAGTTCGCCGTAGGCGAAGTCGTCGGAGGTGCCGTCGGTCGCATAAAGCTCATTGGACTGCTGCGGACGGTAATCGTTGAAATACGCCAGCTTGCGGCCAAAGGTGCGCAGGGCCGGGCCATTGGGCGCGGGAGAGGAGGTGTGGCCCCAGGGCCACAACACCAGTTCCGAATAACTGTGGACATCGATAAAAATGCCGGTCGCGTCGCTGGGCGCGGGCAGGGTGATGTCGCTGGGGCGCTGGTCCGGAAACTGGCTGAGCATGTAATTTTGGATCGCCTGGGTTTCCGGTTCCGAGGCCGCGCTTGTTCCGCGATAGGTGGGGTCGCATTGGCTGCCGCTCGACCCCCCACAGCAGGACCAGAGAAAATCGAAATTGCGGTTGAGATCGGAACCGCGCGAGTTGGAATTGGAACAGTAACTGTTATTGGCGTTTTTACGCCAGCTAATGCCTGTCTCTGCCTGCTTGCGGCCATCGGGGTTGGCGTGCAGGATGATGTGGATTTCATGATAGTCCAACAACCAATGAACATCCGCATCCGTCTCGTAGTTGTCGATCAGAAATTCGGCAAAGCGCAGCACGAGCTCGGCCGTGGTGTATTCCCGGGCGTGCAGGGCGCCTTCCAGCATGAGGATCGGTTTGGGGCCGGCGACCGCGGCGTTGGTAAGCTTGAGCACCAAAATATCGTAGCCATTGAGAATGTTTTGCGTCTTTTCCCAGGAATCGCCGATATCGATCAGGGAAGCAAATCCAGGGTGGTTGTCCACCAGCAGTTGTGCGGAAGCGTAGGTTTCCTCCACCGTGCGGTAACAGGGGTAGTTGGGAATGCCCATCAGTTGTTCGGGAAGGCGGGTTCGCGGCACATGAAGGGTCTTGGTCTTGGCCTCGTCCAGCTCCATGCGAAATCCACGGTCCGCCAGCTCGCGATAGGCCGCTTCATCCAACTCAACCACCAGGTAGCCGTCTTCCCGGTTGACCTCCCAGGGCGCGAACCGCGGACCCAACTCGCGCAGGGTTTCCGCGTCCGGATACCAAACCCTCAGGACCCAGGGCGCCTGTCCCGGCGGCAAACCGGTGTTTTGACCCCGGACCCAGCCGAGCGCGGAAAAACAAAGGGTCGCCGCCAATAGGACCCTGGAAACCAAGCCAATTCGCACGATGACGCTCCTTCCTCTCGCACCAATAAGACCCTACATTTAAGCGTGATTGCCGCCAAAGCGCCACCAAAATTTCAAACCGGCATGTCCCATTGGGGCCAGGCCATCTTCCGTGGGTGAATGGAAGGTTTCCATTCCGCGCGTGGGTGGCGAGAATTCTTTTCTGATCCTTCCATTTGCCGCTACAATGGCTGCCATGCCAAACCAACCCTTTCCGGAATGGAGCCAAGAGGCATGGGTTCATCTGCTCAGGACGGATGTGGAGGCTTGGAACGCTCAGCGGGAAAAGCACCGGGAATTTGCACCGGACTTGAGCGGCGTGGATCTGTGCGGCGCGAAATTGGGCCATGCCGACCTCCGCGACGCCAACCTGAGCGATGCCCTCTTGCGGGGCGCCTACCTGGTGGGAGCGAACCTGAGCGGGGCCTATGTGTATTGGGCGGATTTGAGCCGGGCGCGCCTTTACGAGGCCAATTTCAGCGGCGCCGATATTCGCGGCGTTTCTTTCCGGGAAGCGGGCCTTCACCATGCCGGATTTGGCAGGCTCGCGGGGCCGGGAAACCCGGAGCGGCTTCGAAGAACCAATCTTCACGAGGCCGATTTCAGCGGAGCGGATCTCACCAATTGCGATCTCCGCGAGGCGCAGGGCGCCGAGGAGCACCAGTTCGCGGGCGCCGATTTGGGCGGCAGCACGCTGCCCGAGAAGCTCAACTTCGAGTCCCTGAAGGTGCTGGGGGAAGTCTCCAAAAACGCCCGCGTAATTTTCATCACCATGCTTTTGGCCTGCCTCTACTGTTGGTTGACGATCGGCACCACCGAGGATGTGCAACTCCTCACCAATTCCGCGAATTCCCGACTTCCCGTCAT
>JBGTRP010000022.1:0-20499 GCA_041940685.1 Acanthopleuribacteraceae bacterium | reverse complement strand
CCAACGGCGTCGGGGTCTTGAGGGCCTCTTCCAGGTGTTGGTTGACCAACTGCTCGGCGCGATAGCTCGTCATGCGCAGATCGAAGGCCCAGTCGTTGACGTATTGGCGGTTGTCGGCGAAGCGGGTGTCCTCCGCGTTTTGAACGCCGGCCACGATATCGTGAGAGCCGAGCTTGTCGGTAATCAGGAAATAGCTGGCCTTGATGCCGTAGGTTTCATTGCCGCGCGGCTCATCGGGTTTGCCCAAAAAGGTTGGCGAATTGATGCGGCCAAAGCCTCTGCGGTTGCGCAATTGGGTGCCCGTGATGCGAATGTCGGTTCCCTGGAGATGGGGCGGTATGGGCCGCTCCAGGAACACGCTTTCCCTATCGGTGTACAGGACGTCCAGGTTGAGTGAGGATGTCAGCGCGGCACGGTAATTGATGGAGAGCGCCTCGCGGGTAACCGTTCTGGTCGCCGCCGCGGTGAGATCGTAAGAACTGCTGGTATTGTTGACGTTGACGTCTTCGCGGTCTTCGATACTGACGATCAGGTCGTGGCCCGGCGCAATCTGTCCGGTCAGCTTGATCTCAAAGTTCTCCCGCTCATCCACGCGGCCGGGCACCTTGCGCACGCCGGGTACGAACTGGTCCGTGGGGTAGCCGTAAGCGGTAGCCGCTCTATCCGTGATGGTCCGCGCGGTAGAAAAGTTGAGATCCCGTGACAGTTCGGTAATCTCGCCAGCGGCGAAAAACCACAAACGATCCTTGATGATCGGGCCGCCGATGGTCAGGGTCTCAATATGGTTAATCTTATCTTCTTTTTCCACATTGCTTTCCAACTCTAGGGGGTTTCTGGCCACCCAGTCCGCGTTGGAGAGCGCTTCTCGGAAGCTGCCCGTAAATTGGTTGCCGCCCGACTTGGTAATGGTAGAAATGACGCCACCGGAAAATTGACCGTATTCCGCGGAAATGCCAGCGGTCAGTACCGTGGTTTCCTGAATGGCGTCCTCGATGACCGTGTTTGCGGCAGAAGAACGCACATTATCAAAGCGGGAATCGGCGCCATTAACAAGATAGGTGTTTCCATTGGCGGGCGCTCCAGAGATGGAGGGTCCTCCGCCGTAGTTGGAGTCGTCGAAGCGCCCTGAAACTCCCGGGGACAGCAACGCCACATTTTCCTGATCGCGCCGTACTGGAGCCGTATCGATGAAATCCGCTTTAAAGTGGGTGGTTACGTCCGTGGAATCCAATACAGGGTTGGCCGTGGCGGTGACGACCAGTTCCTCCGCGGCTGCCGCGGGCTTCATGACAATGGTGGGCCGTGCGGTCTGACTCAAGCCCACATCCACGCTGGACTTGGCGGTCTGCATCCCGTCCATCACCGCTGTTACCGTGTAGCGGCCCGGTGGAATCAGGCGGAATAAAAATTCCCCGCTTGCCCGTGACACATCGGTTCGGGTTCCCTGCATGCTGGGTGATTCTATGGTGACCACCACACCGGGCAAGGGCTCGCCGGATTCATCCACCACCTTGCCTAAAATCGTGGAGGTGAGTTGGGCGGAGGCGGCCAGGCTGAACAGTAGGCCGACTGTAATTGCGATCCACTTGATATTTTTCATGGGAGCTCCTTGTCAAAATCAGTAAGAAATAGGGCCTAACCGGCATTTGCTGTAGGGACTTACAAGCCACGGTCGGGAAGTTGCCCATGGATGGAGCGATTCAAATAGCTGACAACAAATGTGCAAAAATCTTACCAGAAATTTGAAGGGCGGTGTAGCAGATTTTGGTTCACGGTTAAAAATTTGTTATTTTCCCCTGATCGGCAGTGACGCCGAGTTGTAGAATCGGTTGCGGAGCCTTGATTTGGCGGATTAGGAAGGTTCCGCGTTGTCCGCCATCGAAATTGAGCCCTGAATCGCGCGAGATCCATGCTCGTCCATGAATTGGGGAAGGGAATGATTGCTGATCAAAAAGTTGCATCCAAAGGATTGGATTCCGTTTGGTTAAAGCGCCAGTGGTCTGTTCGGATAGGGGCGCGTCATCCCTATCCCTGTTTTCCCCATCTGATGCGGGCGGGCAAATCGTGGGCCCACATGTTTAGAATCTGGACGTAGTCTTGTTGAAAAAAAACTCGAAAAGAACTGCCCAAAGCCCCAGCGCGATTCACAAGTTCGCCTTGGTCCTTTTTGGTCTGTTGGTAGCGGTTCTGCTATTACTCCTTTCCGAGGCCGTACTGGCTGTTTTCGGGGTGCGGCCGCCCGATCGATACCGCGACCCTTTTCTTGGCTTCGAGGAGGGTGTGGATCTTTTCGAGCGTGGCCGGGATTCGGATGGAAACGAGGTATGGCGCACTCGAGAAACCAAGCTGAGCTTTTTCAATGAGCAGCGTTTCTCAGCGCTAAAACCGAAGCTTGGCTTTCGGGTTTTTGCCTTGGGCGGCTCCACGACCTTCGGCAGGCCCTATGATTGGCAAATGGCCTTTCCCCACTGGCTGAAACTGCTGCTGGAGGATATGAATGCCGAAACGCGCTATGAGGTGGTCAACGCGGGTGGGGTTTCCTACGCCAGCTATCGGCTGGTGATTTTGATGAAGGAGTTGGTGCGCTACCAGCCCGACCTTTTCGTGATCTATACCGGCCACAACGAATTTTTGGAAGAGCGGACCTACCCCGAGCTCAAGCGGGAAGGCGGGCTCACAAGAAGGATCAAAACCGGGATGAATCGTTTGCGCACGGTGACGCTCATGAGGCGCGCCCTGCGGCCGGAGAGCTCCGACCGGACCCTGACGGGGATGTCTTCCGAAGTAAGGGCCCGTTTGGATGTTTGGTCTGGTTTGGACTCCTACCATCGCGACGACGATCTGAGGCGGGACGTATTGCGGCACTTCGAGCATAACATCGGCCGCATGATCGACATTGCCCGTGATCATGGCGTTCCGATTCTTTTTGTGAGTCCGGCCTCCAATCTCAAGGATTTTTCACCCTTCAAGTCCGAACACGGGGCAGCTTTCGATGCCAGCCGTCAAGCAGCCTTCAAGAACCTTTATGAGAGCGGTGTGAATGGGTTGCGGGATGGCAATCCCAGCGCGGCATTGGATGCCTTGCAGCGGGCCCTGGCCATGGACGGCCAATATGCGGACCTCCATTATCGGATGGGGCGGGCGTTCTTTGCGCTTGGCGATGCCGACAGGGCTCGTTTTCATTTCGAGCGGGCCCTGGCGTTGGATGTCTGTCCCTTGCGGGCGCCGCATGAGGTGTCCGCGATTCTCAAGCGGGTAACCGAATCGCGTGGCGCCCCGCTCATCGACCTTCCGGGAATCTTGCAAGCAGATTTGCGGGTTTCCAAGGGCCACGATATTCTCGGTGAAGAAAGTTTCCTCGATCATGTGCATCCCACCGTCGCGGTTCACCAGCGCATCGCGGAGGAGGTGCTGCTGGAGGCCATGAACCGGAATTGGACAGGCTTTCAGGCGCCTCTGCCGCCAGACCGCGAGGCTCGCATCTACCAGCCCGTAGTCGCAAGCAGGGACGCCGCTTATCTCGCGCGGCGGGATCTAAACCTCGCAAAGGTCCTGGGCTGGGCGGGCAAGGTGGAGGAGGCCGCTCGGGTGTTGGAGCGTTCCGGACAAGAGCTGGAAGGGGACGCGGAGTTCCATTTCAACCTCGGGGTGGTCTTCGAGCGGTTAAATCGGCCAGAGGAGGCACTGCAACAGTATTTTAAGACCGTCGTGAGCGCCCCGGAACACTTTGAGGCATTTTTCAACGCGGGTAAGGTCCTTCAGAAACTGGAGGCTCCGGATCGGGCGCTGGCCGCTTTCCAGGAGGCGCTGGCCTTACGGCCCGGCCATGGAGAGACGCTTTTTAATTCGGGCCTGTGCTACCGCCATTTGGAGCAACCGGAAAGGGCACTGGAGCAATTTCGCCTCGCCTCGGAGGCGGACCCTCCCTTTCCCACGGCAAGGCGGTATTTGGCCTTGACCTACCGGGACATGGGCCGCTGGGAGGAAGCGCTTCAGGAAGCGCGCGCCCTGGCCGAAGCAGAATCGGAAAATGCATCGCCGTGGTTCGACCTGGGCGTGATTTACGGGAGGAGCGGGCGTTTCGAGGAGGCCGCGAGCGCGTTCGAAAAAGTCTTGGCATTAGAACCTGAGGATGTGGATGCGCTGAGAAACCTTGCCAGCGCCTATCAATCCGCTGGACAGGAATCCCAGGCTCTCGGCGCGTTGAAGCGCGTGGCGGCGCTACGGCCATTGGAGGCGAGAGCCCATTTCGAGTTGGGCGCCTACCAACATCGCCTGAAACGATGGGAGCAGGCCGAACGAGCCTACCTGGAAGCAATTCGGCTGGAACCCACCCATTCCCGGGCCTTGGCCAATTTGGGCGCGGCCTATGCCGCCACGGGTAGGGTAGAGGAGGGGATTGCCACGCTGGAAAAAGCCCTGGCCGGAGAACCATCCGCCGGTGACATCCATTACAACCTGGCCCAGCTCTACCTGGTGCGGGGGAAGACCTCCCTTGCTGTCGAGCATCTGAAGAATGCCCGCCAATTGGGGGTCCGCATCGCACCGGAATTGGAAGCCTTTCTCCAAACGGAAACGCCATGATTCTTGGCCCGGAGGAAACAGAAGCCTTTTCCACCAGATCAAACCGAGATGGCAAAGGTCCCGGCCGACGACCCCGGGCGCCGCTACCCCTAGAGCCAGGTTCCAGGCTGGATGCATTATGGTTGGCGGCCTACCTGATCGCGGGTTGGCTCTTTGCCCTGGTCACGCCTCCCTTCCAGGTGCCGGACGAGCCGGCCCATTTTTACCGAGCCTATCATCTGAGCCGAGGCGATTTATGGCCCCAGCGGTGGGGGGAAACCGTCGGTGGGTGGCTGCCGGGAGCGGTCGTGGCAGCGGGGAACACGCGTGGCTTGCCCTTTCACCCGGAAAAGAGCATCGAGCCATCCGCCTTGCTGGAGGACATTCGCGCCGAGTTGGAACGGCCATCCGGGGGTGAGGAGATGTTCACCAGCTTCCCCAATGTGGCGGTTTATCCCCCCTGGGCCTATCTGCCCCATTCTATGGGCCTTCTCCTCGCCCGGCAGGTGACTCCCTCGCCCACAATCCAACTTTATGTTGGAAGATGTTTTGGTTTCACCCTGTTTTCACTACTCGTATTTCTCGGCATCCGGTTGGCGCGGCCTCACCAGGGATTTCTGTGGCTCGTGGCCCTTTCGCCTATGACCATGTTCCAATTGGCCGGCATCAGCGCGGACGGTTTGGCCCTTGCCAGCGCGTTCGTATGTGCGGGCCTACTCTGGCGCTGGACCGTTGAACCGGATGTTTCCATCTCCAGGAGAGAGTGGTGGCTTTTTCTTGGATTTGCGGCGCTGTTGGCCTCTTCCAAGGCCGTATACAGCCCGCTTCCGCTGGTGGTTTTGGGGCTGCCCGCCGTGGGAAAGCTTCGGTTGATGGCTCATCCCGCCGCATCTCGGGCGGTAGGCGCCGGGCTCCTTTTGCTGCTTACCTTGGGCTTAACCCTTACCTGGCTTTGGGTCTCCCGGCAGTGGTTCGTGGTCCCCCAACGGCCAGGGGTCACCATTGCGCCCCTGGAGCAGTTAAAGTTCGTGATGGAGCATCCCCTGTCTTTTTGCATGGCCTTGTGGAACCAGGTGTATCACAACCTATTCCGTTATTTCATGGGGCTCGTTGGGAACCTGGGCTGGCGCGACACGCCATTGCCCAACTGGTATTACCCGTTTTGGCTGATTTGCTTCGCCTGCCTAGCCTGGCTGACGCCCGCGAGGCCCTTCCGGACGCGTCTGGCGGCCGCACTCGTTTTGGCCTTGTCCTCCGTTTTTATCGGCATTTTTTTAGCCATGTACCTCGGTTTTAATCCTCCAGGCGCCGGGGATATCGTAGGCGTACAGGGGCGCTATTTCCTGCCATTGCTGCCTTTCGCCTGCCTTTTTCTACCCATGTTGATGTCCCTTGTTAAGAAACCGTTAAATGGATCTTTTCCCAAGCAGTCAGATCGTTATCCTTCGGAACCCGCCGCAGGCTTTCAAGGTTTGATATTAATCTCCTTCGCGATCATCAGCGTGGGCGCCGCATGGTACGCCCTGGTCATGCGGTTCTACGGCTGAAGCCGAGGCCTCTCTCCGCCGGCCGATTCTGGAAGCGATCATCGCCGTGATATAGTTAGGCCTCATTTTTACAGGGCCTTCTTGATTGGAGAACGGATTTTTTTATTGGAAGGGGTTGGTCCCATGAGCTCCCATCTACAAGAGTGGTTGATCCTTTTGGTCCGCTGGCTGCACATTGTCGCGGCGATCGCCTGGATCGGCACCTCGTTTTTCTTTATCTGGCTGGATAATCGATTGAAACGCAACGCGGACTCCACGCGGGAGGGTCATATCGGCGACCTGTGGATGGTGCATAGCGGTGGTTTCTATCAGGTCGAAAAAATGTTGCTCGGTCCCAACGAGGTGCCTCAGGAGTTGCATTGGTTCAAGTGGGAGGCCGCGTTCACCTGGATTAGCGGCGTGTTTTTGCTGATTATGATTTTCTACACGGGGGCTGGAACTTTTTTGCTCGATGCGGGCGTTTCATCCATCGGTTTTGGGGCCGCACTGGCGATCAGTATCCTCACCATTCTGGGCTCCTGGCTCCTATACGACCTTTTATGGCAATCGCCCTTGGCGAAGAAGGCCGGTTTTTGCCATGTGCTGACGGTGGGGATGATCATCGTCGTTAGCTATGTTCTCTGCCAAACGCTCAGCGGACGGGCCGCCTACATCCACGTGGGCGCCATGCTCGGCACCTGGATGGTGGCCAATGTCTGGGTGCGCATCCTTCCCGGACAGCAAAAAATGATCGATGCGACAAAGGCGGGCCGGCCGGTCGATCCGGCCTGGGGCGAAAACGCCAAGAATCGTTCGGTTCACAACAATTACTTCACCCTGCCGGTCATTTTCATCATGATGAGCAATCATTTTCCCAGCACCTACGGCCATCGCCTCAACTGGCTGATTCTACTTATCATCGGGTGCGTCGGCGTTTTGGTTCGCCACTATTTCAATGTGCGCCACCTCAATAAGCCCGCGGCTCTCTGGGGCACCTTCCTTCCGGCGCTAGCCGGAGTAATCGCCGTTTTTATCATGACCGCGCAACCCGCTTCCGATCTGGCTTCCGATGCGGAGAGCGTCAAGTCCTCCGCGAGCGCGCAGCCTCCCGAGGGGGTGGAGGATACGCCGGCTTACCTCCTCCCGGGCATTGATCTCGAGCTCACGGGCAGCATTCGCGGTCAGGTGCGTTACCAGGGGCCCGTACCCAAGCGACGCGCGCTCAGTCTTCCCCATGCCTGCGCCTCGCTGCACGAGGGGCCGGTCTATAACGAGGCTCTCGTGGTGCGGGACGGCGGTCTCGCCAATGCCTTTATTCGCATTGTGGAGGGCCTGGGGGACCGGTCTTTTCCCGTGCCTCGCGGTGAGGTCGTCCTGGACCAGGTAGGTTGCATCTATCTGCCCCATGTGGTCGGCGTGCGCGCGGGCCAGAAGCTTACCTTCCTCAACAGTGACAACGAGCCTCACAACGTGCGCTCTTCGGCCAAAATCAATCGAGGATTCAATGTGGGCATGCCCAATCAAGGCATGCGCCTGACCAAAGTATTGAAACATCCGGAATTACCGGTGACCCTTAAGTGTAATATCCACCCTTGGATGAAGGCCTATGTGGGCGTGATGGAGCATCCCTATTTCGCGGTTAGCGATGAGAGCGGCGCCTTCGAAATGGAGCATGTTCCGCCCGGGACCTACCAGGTCGAAATTTGGCATGAGGTATTGGGCGTGCAATCCACAGAGGTGGTGGTCGGGGAACGGGAAGCCGTGGATTTGGAAGTGGAGTTTCGTAAACCCTAACCCGCGGTCAGCCATAGGCGCCCTCTCAGTTCGACGAGTTGCACCTTGAAAACGCGACCCATTTTCTCATCCCGTTTGAGCACCATTTTGACCATGGTCGGCGTGGCCGTGGGGCTGGGAAATGTCTGGCGTTTTCCCTACATGATGGGGAGCTATGGCGGCAGCGCGTTTCTTTTCAGCTTTCTTTTTTTTGTGGCTCTGTTTGCGATTCCCGCGGTGATGGCGGAGTGGACGCTCGGCCGCGCGACGCGGCTGGGACCGATCGGCGCATTCTCCGCGACCCTGGGTCCCCGGTTTGGACGCGGCGTGGGAATGCTCCTGTTCATCACGATCGCGGTGGCCGTGTCCTATTATCTATTGGTGGTCGCCTATATTGTCTATACGGGGTGGTTTTGCGCGGTTCGAGGATTTGACGACGGCCAGTTGCAGGCCTACCAAAACGGTATGTCTCTTGGCTGGCTCCACTATTTGATCGCGCTCGGGTTGTTGCTTGCCAGCCTTTGGGTGCTCTTTCGAGGCCTAAAAAAAGGGATCGAGGCGTTCAGTGTGTGGATTATGCCCATGTTCGGCCTCATTGTGTTGGTGCTTATCGGGTATACGCTTTCCATGGAGGGCGCCCTGGCTCATCTACTCGATTTCCTCAAACCCGATCTGGGCGCATTACTCAAACCAGCCAATATTTTCGCCGCCATGGGCCAGGCCTTCTTCTCCCTTAGCCTGGGCGGCACCTTTTTCGTGATTTATGGCAGCTATTTGAGACAAGAGGAAAAACTTCCGGGAGCCGCGATTCTCACGGGACTGGGTGACGCGGGTGCGGCCTTGATGGTCTCGCTCTTCATTGTGCCCGCCATTCTCGTGTTCGGTTTGGAGCTGGGTCAGGGGCCCAATCTGATTTTCGATACCCTCCCGCGTCTGTTCGCGCACATGCCCGCGGGAAGGGTCGTGGGCACGCTCTTTTTGGTTTGTCTTACACTGGTTGCTTTTCTTTCCAGCCTGGCCGCCTTACAGGTAATCCTGTCCAGCCTTCAGGACCATTGGCGGCTCGATATGAAAACCGCGCTTTTGGGGTTGGGCATCGGCGAGGCCCTGCTGATCCTGCCCACGGCGCTCAATCCCTCGCTGATTGGCAAGTTAGACCTGGTTTTTGGGTCCGGAATGCAATGTCTCGGCAGCGGCTTGGCCATTCTCGCGGTTACCCTTGGCCTCGGACGCGCCAGGGCTTTGCGGGAAATGTTCGGAGTCGAACGGGGACGCTGGTTGGGGCTTATCTATTTCTGGATGCGATGGGTCATTCCGGTGGGTTTGCTGATCACTCTTGTCATGTATATGATTGACAATGTGGGTTAATCCATAGTTTTCGGCTAGGTTTGGCGGATGCCATGTCAAGGCAAGGCAAGCATAGGGCGGGCTCCCTAAATCAGGATTTCGCCCGTTATGAGCAGGTGCAAAAGCATCAGGTTTATCACCTCGCGGAAGATTCCGTGCATGAAGCGTTCGACGAATCCTATCAAGTTCGGATCTGTGACATGCGCCCTTACTTCGAACGGGGCGAGGCCGGCCGGGAGGGCTTTGCCCGTGAACTGGGCGAGGCCTTGGAGGAGATTGGGTTCGCGGTTATTTTGGGTCACGGCGTCGAGGGAGATCTTTACCTACAAGCCGCACAAAGGGTGCGCGATCTCTTTGAAAATACTACCTTGGAGCGGCGACTGGCCTATCGCGCCCAACGCTTCGGTTCGGTGAATCAGGGTTATTTCCCGATTGCCGAAACCAGCGGGATTCATCCGGACCTGGTGGAGGGGTGGGTGTTTTGCCGGCGCGCCTTTCATTGGGGCGCTTCGACCTTCCGGGAGGATGCGTTTTGGCCCTTGCCGGGCCTCGAACCCTTTTTTCGCCAATATGTCCGGCGCCACGAGCCCCTTTTCCTTCATTTAATGCGCGCCATGTTGCGGTATCTCGGCCAGGACCCCCATGCCTATGACCGCAGGATGAGCGGTACGAATTTTGGCCTGCGTCTCAATTATTATCCGCCTATCGACAAAGAGGCGGACCGTGGCGGCGCCGGCCGCATTCTCGGCCACGAGGATGTGGACATGTTTACTTTGTTGCCCGCCCCCGCGATCGAGGGATTACAGGTTTTAAACCGCAAAAACATGAAATGGGTGCGCCTGAACGCGCCGCCGGGAAGCATCATTCTCAATACCGGGGATTACATGCAGCGCATCACGAACGATCGGTTTCCCTCTACCACGCATCGGGTGGCCAAACCCAGGGACCGCTCGCTTTACCTCGTGCCGCGGGTCTCCTTTCCCCTGGCCGTGTACCTTTGGGAAGACGAGATCTTGGAGGTGCTTCCCGGGTTGGGAGCGCCGAAGTACGAACCCATATCCGCCCTCCAATTCCATACCCGCATTACCAGCAAGTATTACGGCGATGATTACGCCGTTTCCGAATAGGAATACGGCATGGACGCTTGCCAGGATTGGCCCAGTCAGCTTGGCCCACATCCGGGGAGTTCCCCGGGTTCCTACAAGCAGGACGGCCCCGCCCCTAGAACGGATGTGCGCGTTTACAGCGCCTCCGGCTCTCCGCTATAATGCCCCGAATATCCTTTGCCGCTGGAGATCGGCCCATGAACAAGTCAGCCGCTGAACCCGATGCGGTGAGCGTTCCAGAAACCGGGGCGAAGGAAACCGGCCATGCCGATAGGCAATCCGTTAGCCCTTTCAGCATCCTCTTCTCCGCCTTTCTGGGGTTGCTTCTGCTGGCCTATCCCTTCCTGATCTACTGGGGCATTACGCGATTCGACCCCCGTTGGATCGCCGCGGTATTGTTGGGTATTTACCTGTTGCGTTTGCTGACCTTGAAAAAGGTGGACCAGGGCGCATCCAAACGATTGGCGCCCATGTTCGCCGCGGTTGCGGTCACCCTGCTGGCCACACTTGCCGCCAATGACGGCATGTTTTTGCTGATCAACCCCTTCCTGATCAATGTGGTCTTCCTCGTTTGCTTTGGCCACAGCCTATGGCGTCCTCCCAGCATGATTGAGCGTTTCGCTCGCTTGAAAACTCCCAATCTCCCCGTGGAGGCCGTAAGTTACTGCAGAAAGCTGACCATTGTTTGGTGTTGCTTTTTCGCCTTGAACGGGGCCATTTCTCTGGCAACGGTGCTCAGTGGCTCGCTCTCCATCTGGGCGCTGTACAATGGATTGATTTCTTATCTGTTGATCGGCACGCTTTTTGCCATTGAGCTTATTGTGCGGAAACTGAAAATGGGAAGTCTGAAACCGGGGGGCGAGTTGGATCGGCCCCTTTGAGGAGTGCGGCATGATCGGGACGCGATGGACTGTTTTCGGATGGGTCTACTTCCTAGGGCTGGCGCTACTCCCCGCACAAACGGCTGATGCGCAAGCGCCTAAGCCGGAGCCTGCCGAGACAGAGGTATTCAGCAATCCGGTAACGCGCGGCGATGCCAATACCCAATTCCAGGCGGTAAGCAAAAGATTGCGGGCCATAGACCTCTTGCGCGCCGGCTTCCGGCAACAAAAACGCATCGAGCCGCTCAGGCGGCCGCTGCTCTCATCCGGTGATTTTCTATTTGCGCCAAAAAAGGGCGTTGTGTGGCATACCCGAGAACCTTTTGATTCGGTTTTCATCATCATGCCCCGGGGAATTTTTCAACGGGAGGAAGGCCGAGAAATCCTTGAGATCAATGCTCAAGACCAACCCGCGATAGCCGGGTTTACCAGCGTGTTCCTGGCGTTGTTCGGGGGTGATATCCAAGAATTGGAGAAAAGCTTCGACCTCTATTTCGAGGGCGACCTGGATCGCTGGTCCCTGGGTCTCAAACCAAGAGGCCGTATTCTGAAAAGGATTGTGGAAAGCATCGTGCTGCATGGAGGGGCCGCGGTCGATCAGGTCTGGATCCGCGAGCCAAGGGGCAATACCACCCGGGTCACATTTGACCTTGTTTTGGACGGACCGCTCAATCTGAGCGAAGAGGAAGCCCTGTATTTTGAGCAGTAGGCTTAAGCTGCGAGCCATTGGGTGGGGTCTCATCGTGGGTGGCCTCCTGGTGTTATTGGCCTGGGAAGGGCGGCGCGGCATTCGCATTGAGACCAATATTCTCGAATTGCTTCCCGCGGTGGAAAAAGACCCCGTTGTCCAGCAATCCCTGAAACGATTCACCGCCCGGAACAGCGGGAAGCTAACCATGCTGATGAGAAGCGGCAATGAGGAACTGACGGAGTCCGCCGCCGCCGGCCTCGTCGAGTCGTTGCTGGCGGAGGGAGCTTTCCAGGAGGTGACCTACCGTTTCGACCAGGGGATCGAGCGGGATCTCATGGATTTTTACCTGCCCTTTCGTTACCAACTTCTCGATGCCGAGACACGGCGTATGTTGAGGGCGCCAGGTGGGGGCGAGACCCTTTTGCGGCGCTCCGAACGGAGGCTCTATTCTCCTCTCAGCGCGCTTTACAGCCAAACCCTTGAGGCGGATCCGTTGCTTGTATTCCCCCGCTTCCTGGAATCTCTGCCCAGGCCGCCCTCGAATCTGCGCTTCCGCGAGGGCCTGCTTTGGGCTGGGGAAGGGGAGAATCCCCACCTATTCGTACTGGCCGAAATCGCTGGCGACTCTTTTTCGCGTGAGACCCAGGACCAAGTGGCGCGAGCCATGAAGCGGGCGAAACAAAGGCTCGCAACCTCCCACCCAGGAACCGAAATACTTGCCGCGGGCCTGGTGCGTTTCGCACGGGCGAGCGCGGCTTCAATCGAGCGGGAGGCCAAGCTCATCGGCGGCGGTTCGATTGTCGGCATCCTGTTGTTAATCCTCTGGGCTTTCCGATCGCCGGGCCCTCTGATTCTGGGCTTGTTGCCGATTGCCGTGGGATGCCTCGCCGCCTTTACGCTTTCCATCTGGATCTTTGGCAGCCTGCATCTTTTGACCCTGGGCTTCGGCGTCAGCCTGGTGGGCGTATGCATCGATTATTCATTTCATTTTTTTGCCGAACGCGCCTGGGCCGGGCCTGCCTGGTCATGTAAGCGAGGCCTTTCCCGCATTCTGCCGGGGATTACTCTTGGCGCTCTCACAAGCTTGCTCGGCTATTTGGGTTTGGTGATCGCGCCGTTCCCGGGCTTGCGGCAGATGGGTCTGTTCTCCTTCCTGGGTTTGGCCGCGGCCTATGGCACGGTAGTTTGCTGGTTTCCCATCCTGGCTAGGAAGCCCGCGACCGCTCCCAGCCCCGCATTGGTATATTTGGCGAAGGGCGTTTTCCGTTGGTTTGGTCGACCAACTCGATCCAGAGTGTTTGCGTTCGCCCTTGTCGCCCTGCTTCTCTTCACGCTGGTGGGCGTTTGGCGCCTGCGCTCAAATGACGATATTCGCATTCTTCAGTCTCCGGCGGAGGATCTACTGCGCGAAAGCATGCAAGTCCAGATGCTCACCGGCGCAGCGGATCCGAGCCGCTTTTTCGTGGTGAAAGGGGAAGGCCCGGAAGAGGTTCTGATCGCCGAGGAGGCTCTTAGTCCCCTACTGGATAGCCTGGTGAGGGACGGCGCCCTGGGCTATTACCAGGCGGTTTCCGGCCTGGCGCCCTCGCGGGCTCGTCAGCGGAGCGATCATCTCCTGCTGCAAAGGGCGATGTTGGCGGAGGACGCGCTCTTGGAGCGCTATTTTTCGGATATGGGCTTTCCCGAGGAGGTCGCGGAACGAACGCGCGGCCTCCTTCGGGTTGCCGATCCGCCCATGCTGACTCTCGATTCATGGCTCGCGACTCCCGTTTCCCGTCCCTTGAGGCATCTGTGGCTGGGGCCCATCGAGGGCGTAAGCGCCTCCATGGTTTTGTTGGGGGGCGTGGAGCGGGAGTCAAGCCTGGTCCGGTTGGCCTCCGCCACATCCGGAGTTGCCTATGTGAACCAGGTTCGCGATATATCGGATCTGCTACGCCGTTACCGTCATCTGGCTAGCCTGCTGGTCGCCGCGGCCTACGGGGCAATCTACCTGCTTTTACTGTGGCGCTATGGTCCGTTCAGGGCCTTGTTGGTGATGGCCCCCCCTATCTCGGCCGCCATGCTGACCCTTGGCATGTTCGGCTGGATCGGCCTGCCTCTAAACCTGTTCTGCGTGTTCGCGTTGTTGTTGGTGCTTGGCATCGGTATCGATTACACGATATTCTTGGTAGAATCCGGCTCCCAACACGAGAGCACCATGCTCGCGATCCTGCTTTCCGCGGGCACAACGCTTCTTTCCTTCGGCTTGTTGGCGATCGCCTCCACTCCGGTGTTGAGGACCTTCGGGCTCACCGTCCTGTTCGGTATCCTTGCGGCTTTGGCGCTGGCGCCGCTTGCCGTGGGCCTGACGGGCAAAATCTCCAAGAGGAACATGCCGGTTTGATTTCGGGTCATATTCAGCTAGGGCTTCGCGGATGGGTCACGGTTTTCCTTTTTGCTCTCGCCGGTTGCGTTGCCAGGCAAGGGGTTCACGAAAAGACGCGTCTCGCGCCTGGAGTAAAACTACCCTTGTTGGAGCCCGCGACCCTGGGACGATCCGTCGCCATGTTGCAACGCTTGGAAGGCAACGCGATGGGAAAACCATTCTCCCTAAAAATTCAATGGGAATTGGACGCGCGGGCAATGGTTGGTGTGGGTTTGGATCCTTTTGGTGGAAGCGCCTTTGCCCTTTCCTGGTCGGAGGGGCGGTTGGATTGGCGTGACTCGCCGCTTTTTCGATCTCCACTGCAACCACGGCGGCTCCTGGCCGATTTGCAATGGATCTATTGGCCGCGCGAAATTCTGGCCGATCATTTCCGGGAAAAGGGCGTACGGCTGGAATGGCGGGCAGCTACCAGGGAACGCGTCTTTCTGAAGGGTGAAGAGGTTTTGTTGCGCATCGTCTATCAAGGCCAGGACTCATGGCCCGACTCCGCCGCCATCCAAAATTTGAGATTGGGATATGCCTACACTATTCACATTCTAGATCTTCAGCCCCTGGAATAAGCCTTAACCTCGTTTTTCTCCAATCCAGGCTCATAAGGAACTTTGCAACCATGATTCCACTAACCCGATTGCTTCGCGCGGATTATCCGGCTCACCATATTCTATGCCTGGAACCGCAAAAAATTTGGGCCGAGCTTCAGGCTGAAACCGCGGGTTGGTATTGGCGGCTTCCCGATGAGCCGGGCGCCCAATGGCTGCTCGCCCTGGAATCTCCATTCCAGTTCTGCGCGGCGCTTTTGGCTTGTTGGCAGCGGGGGCTTTTGCCCGTCGTGGCTCCGGACAGCCTTCCCGGCACCCTTGAACAACTTGCCCCGAGAATTGCCGGCATCCTGAGCGATAAGCCGCTCGATCACCCCCATCTACCCGTTTTGCGGCCCTCGGTTTCCCCGCATTTGCCCAACTGGCGGGATTTGGATCGCGAGGATACCGCCTTGGAGTTGTTTACCTCCGGCAGTACGGGCGACCGCCAGGCGGTGCGCAAAAAGTTTTTTCAATTAGAAGAAGAACTGGCCATTTTGGCCGCACAATGGCCCGCGGCAGCGGATGCGGCCCGGTTGGCCACGGTTTCTCACTTTCACATCTATGGCTTGCTGTTCCGGCTCCTTTGGCCGCTATGCTCCGGCGCGCCCTTTCATCAGCGTCAGTATCTGCATTGGGATGAGTTGTCGGGGGCTCTTCCCAACCGGATTGCGGTCATCGTTTCCTCACCCGCTCATTTGCATCACCTCGCCCCGGTTGCGGCGAAGGTGCCTCCCGATTGGGAGCGGCATCTCATTTTTTCCTCCGGAGGACCCTTGGCGGCCGATGCCGCTTGCGCCATTGCCGCGGCGCGTGGGAACCCGCCCATTGAGGTGTTGGGCTCCACGGAAACCGGAGGAATCGCATGGCGTTGTCAGCGGCATGGCAAGGAAGTACCTTGGCGGCCGCTCAGCGCGGTGGAAACCCGCATCAAGGAGGGAGAGCTGGAGGTCCGTTCTCCCTTTTTGCCGCGGCCCGATGCCTGGCTGCGGACGGGCGACCGTGCCGAGTCCGCAGCGGAGAACCGATTTTTTCTGCGGGGCCGGGTGGACCGAATCGTGAAAGTTGCCGAGAAACGAGTTTCCCTGACCGAGATGGAACGGAAATTGACCCAGGCTCCCGGCATCCTGGAGTGTCGCGTCTTTCCTTCGACCAAAGCGATGAACGGGGGGCGGCGTGGCCTTGCCGCGGTGGTCGTGCTCGAGGATGGAGCGCGCCGGCGCTTGAAAAGTGAGGGTAAAGCCGCGTGGGTACGCCGACTGCGTGACCTGCTTGGCGAAACCTTCGAACCCGTGGTCATTCCACGCCTTTGGCGTTTCCCTCGACGCCTGCCCTACAACAGTTTGGGCAAGGTGCCCATGGAGGATCTGATCCGCCAATTTTTGGATGAGAAAGACCAAGCGCGGACCGAGCCGGTAATCTTGAGTCGCAAACCCCTCGAAAACGGATTGTTATTGGAAATGGAAGTGCCCCTTCGCCTCCTGTTCCTGGAAGGTCATTTTCCGGGAAACCCGATTGTTCCGGGGGTTTGTCAACTGCTGTGGGTGCGGGAGGCATTTGGCGGTCTTTGTCAGGGCGCGGAGGTTATTGGCGCGCTTCGGGCGATAAAATTTCAGGCCTCACTCACGCCTGGCGCGCGTTTCTTTTTGGAATTGAAACGCAAAGGAGAGGGGCCTAGTTGGTCCTTTCGATTGTTTAACGAAAACACCCGCTTTACCACGGGTAGGTTTCTCTCTCGTCCGTCCTCCAAGGAGGACTCGGCCGGCCTTTCGAAATCATAGCAACCGCGGGATTCGGCCCGATTCAGCCGTTTGCTCACGCTACCCGGCTGAGAATGTTTCTTGCAACGGCAAACCAGAGCCATGATGTGCTTGGAAAGACAAGCTGGTAAACCACAAACCATCGAAACTAGGATCGAAAGGCTGCGTGGTGGCGCTTTACGCTTTTGCCGAATTTACATTGGATTCAACGCGGAGACTGTTAACATTTCCCGCCGGGAATACGCCGCTAAGGCCCAAAACAGCCGCATTGCTTGAAGTATTTTTGCGCCATCCTGGGTTGGTGCTCTCCAAAACCGAGTTGATGGAGCGGCTATGGCGCGATACGGTGGTTACCGAAAGTTCGCTGTACGAGTGCATCAATGACGCGCGCACCGCCCTGGGCGATTCCCGTCATGCGCCCCGGTTCATCGAAACGATTCCCAAGCGGGGCTATTGCTGGATCTATACCGATGTGGAATCTCTGAACCCCGCATCGGGGGCGTCACCGGATTTCAATGGCAAAACTTCGGTGGTCAGTCCCCACTCCTCCGGGCCCCGGCAGCCGGCCGATGCCATCCGTCGCGCCCGGCAATGGGCGGCGCTGATCTTGTTGGTCCTGATTGCCGCGGGCCTTAGCCGGTTAGCTTGGCCCGGGGCCTCGCCCTCCAAGGAACCGGCTGGGCCCGAGGAGATGGCGCTGGACCCCTGTTTCCTGGGCGCGCGCGCATTTCAACAGGACCGTTTTCAAACCGCCTACGGCCACTTTCTCGACTGCTCTCGGAGGGAGCCCGGCCGGCTCGCACCGCGTCTGGATATGGCCGGGATTATGTTGCTGATGGGGGATCTGGCGCGCGCGGAAGAAATGGCGCGAGAGGTTGTCGGACTGGCTCTGGATAGGGCCGACTACAGCCTGGTAATAAAGGCCAATGATTGCCTCTCGCGTGCGGCCATGGCGCGCGGCGATATCCGTGCGGCTCGACCACCCCTGCTGCACAATCTCGAATTGAGCAAATCCCTTGGTTGGCCTCGTGCTGAGATCCGCACCCGATTGCGCCTGGCCGAGGTCGCGCTACATTTCGGAGCCTTGGAGGAAGGCGAGGCCGCGGCCATGGAAGGCCTGGAGCATTCGCTCGGCGCAGGGATGAGGAGCGAGGCCGCGGAACTGCACCTTCAACTTGCCAAAAATGCCTATGAGCGGCGTCAGGAAAACGCCTGGCTGACCGCCATGAAGCGAGCGCTGACCGCGCTCCAGGATTGCTCCGTGGAGCGGCGACACTCCATTTTGAACCGTTACCAAACGGACATTGCCCGGCTCGCCCGCGTTCGCCGAGATCCGCCGCGCGCCAAGGATTTGCTGGATGGGTTTCAGATTCTCGCAGGGGTTGCGGAAGGTCCCAATAGCGATGCGTTGGATATCCGGCTACGGGCCCAGCGAGAATTTGTGCTCGGTCATTATGAGGGCGCCGCAACGGAGCTGTCGCGGGTAATCGCGTCGGAACAGGCGAGCCCCGACTCCCTGGATTCAGTTATCGACCTGTTGCGCCTTAGCCTATTGCGGCTGGCCCAGCACGACCTCCCGGAGGCCGGGCGGTTGCTTGAGGCGCTTCGCCTTCGGTTCGCCGGGGCTGGGGAAGAGGGCCAACTCATTCTAATCCTTTTGAAATGGGGTTCCGTTGCCGGGGAGTTTGGATACTGGCGCGCGGCGAACCAATGCCTCGCCGAGGTTGTGGCGCGCGCTAAAAAGCTCGATAACAGGGCCGTCCTGCTGGAGAGCTATCTGCGTCTGGGGTGGGTGGCGATCCAGAAGGGCGCCCTCGCGGAAGCGGTTGACCTTGCTAGCCGCGCCCGAAATCTGGCGGAACAACAAAAGCATCTGGAAGCCGCCCAATACGCGGAGTTCCTCGACGCCTACGCCGCATTTTTGAGCGGAGACCGGCCGCGTGCGCTCGCATTTTGCCAATCCAAGGACCGGGAGTCGGAGCCGGTTCGTTTCGGCATCCACCCCTGGGCGGCTCAGGTGGCGTTTTTTCGTTTTCGGGTGGCGTTGAGTTCGGGCCGTATGAGTCTCGCGGAAGCATTTTTGGATCAAATCGAGCGGCTTCCACCCAATGGCTATAATGAACCGCGGTCCCTGTTGATCCCACGGGCGATGTTGGCGGAAGCCCGAGGAGATGGGTTAAAGGCGTTGTGTTTCCTGGAGCAAGCCATCGAGACGGAAGCGCCATTTTTAGGAATATTTCCCCTGTTGCCTGACGCCCATGGTCTTATGGTCAAGAGGTACGCAGCAATAGGCGAATGGAGAGATGGCTCGCAATTCTTGAAACAGGCGTTACTGCGGCGGCCCGAAAGTCCGTGGTTGCGGGAACTGGCCGCGGATTATACAAGGGAGCTCGGACCCGAATCGGCGCCAGTTGGACTCGCCGATGAACATTGACTTCCGGTTTCATCGGCAAGCTTTGGTATTGAGAATGGAGCCGCTATTCGGGTCGTAACCCCGTAGCCGGGAATGGTTGGGGCCCATCCCGCCGGAAAAAGGGCTAGCGAAGGAGGAAGCGCTTGGATTAAAGTAGGCCTTTGACCGCGCTCGAATTCGAGTACCCAGATGTTTCGGGAGGCGTCATGAAGCCCAGCGCCGAGGTGCGCTTCGAGGTGCCCTTTCACGATGTAGATATGATGCGGGTAACCTGGCATGGCCACTATTACAAGTACTTTGAGCTCGCGCGCACCGCGCTTTTTCGCGTCCATGAATGTGATGTGTTCCAGGTGGACGCACTGGGTTATTACCTGCCCATTATCGAAAGCCGCTGCCGCTATATTCAACCCTTGACCTATGGAATGCGGGGCGTGGCGAGGGCGACTCTGGTTGAGAGCGAGTACCGATTGAAAGTGGACTATCTACTGTATGAAGAACAGGGGGGAAAACGCCTTGCCAAGGGAAGCACTATTCAGGTGGCCGTGCTCAAGGAGGGCTTCGATCTTTGTCTGGTGACCCCTACCATCATTGCCGATCGCTTTCGGGAAACACCCGCGAACCGCGCGGAGGAGAAGTCATCATGAAACGAACCGTCTTGGTAACCGGCGCGGGGCGGGGTATCGGCCGCGCCGTGGCCGAAAAGCTGGGCAGGGAGGGTTTCCAGGTTGCGCTCGCGGGTATCGATGCCGGACACGGCGCCTCGCTCATCGTCGATGCACTCTTCGGCGCAGGTCTCGCCCGCGATGTCGAAGGTGTTGCGGCCGATGCGATCAATCGCATCAACGAAGCGCGCATCCCCGTCGTGGCTGTCGATGTGCCAAGCGGCATCGATGGCGACACCGGCGCGGTCCGCGGCGCGGCTTTCGCCGCCGCGCTGACCGTCACCTTCTTCCGCGCCAAGCCCGGCCACCTGCTGCTGCCGGGCCGGCTCTATTGCGGCGAGGTCAAGGTCGCGAATATCGGCATCGAGCCTGCCTTGCTCGCAGAGATCCGGCCGGCAACATTCCTCAACGTTCCGCCGCTCTGGGCCCATGTCTTCCCGCGGCCGCGCCCTGAAGCCCACAAATATTCGAAGGGCCACGCCGTCGTCGTATCGGGTGGCGCCTCGCACACGGGCGCGGCGCGCCTTGCCGCCCGCGGCGCGCTCCGTGCAGGCGCCGGCCTCGTTACCGTCGCCTCGCCGCCCTCGGCGCTCCTCATCAACGCCGCGCACCTCACCTCCATCATGCTGCAGGTATTCGACGGTGCAGACGATCTCACCGTGATTCTCGAGGACAAACGCAAGAACGCGCTGCTCATCGGTCCCGGCGCGGGCGTCGGCCCCGCCACGCGCGAGAATGTGCTGGCCGCGCTCCTGTCCGGCGCCGCCATCGGCG
>JBGTRP010000021.1:0-20791 GCA_041940685.1 Acanthopleuribacteraceae bacterium | reverse complement strand
GAGTTTGGCGATATCGCCACTCGACACCGCGGGCATGTCGGCGAGGCAGATCAGCACGCCGTCGATGTCGGGCGGCAACGCGGCGAGGCCCGCCTTCAGCAAATGGGTTTCGAACCACTCATTGAGCCAATCTGCCGCGCACATCAGACTAATGCGCATCAGCTCCATCATGTCCTTCTTACCCAGCCGGCGAAGGGCCAACCCCTGTCTGGCGATTAACAAAATTTGTGAGGCGTCCAAACTTTGGGGCCGCGTGGGCACCTCGTCGAACATGCGGTTGATGACCGGTGCAATGCGCGCGAGAAATGCGCGATAGGCGGAGTAAGACTCGGCATCCTTTTGCGAAAAGGCAGCAATCTCGTCCGCCGATTCCCGCGGATTGCCATGGATTAGCAGTCCCGGTCCACCCGGCTGGGCCAATAACAGCGGGGCCCGGCCCGGAACCAGTTTGAGCCCTTGTTTTTCCAGTTGAAGCGCCTCTACCACCTCGGAGCGCAAGGTAGCGGTGTCCCCCAATGGGCCGGCGGCTTGGAGCGCGCCGCAAAACGAATGACCCACCGCTGCGCCACCCGGCCGGTCGCGCCGTTCCAATACCAGTACTTTACGGCCTTTTTTGGCGAGTTGTGCGGCCGCGGTCAGTCCATTGACCCCCGCTCCGATGACGATGACATCAAAAGCCCCACTCATGCTTCACCCGACCTTAGCAGCGTCTTGGCGGCCAACTCGCCCGGCGAGCCCATGATCCCGCCGCCGGGATGCGCGCCGGACCCGCACAGCCAGAGCCGTTTGACCGGCGTGCGGTAGCGAGCCCAGCCCGCGGCCGGTCTCAGGAACAGCAACTGTTCCAGACTCAACTCGCCATGGAAGATATTGCCCTCCGTGAGGCCGAATTCCTGTTCCAGATCCCAGGGCGTCAACACCTGGCGGTAGAGGATATCCTCCTTGAGAGTAGGGCAGTACTCGGCCAAGGTATCGATCACCGCGTCGCCGAAGGCCTCGCGCTTTTCCGGCCAGTGCGCGGGGCCCTCCTTGATATGGTAAGGCGCGTATTGAACGAAGATCGACATCACATGTTTGCCCGGAGGCGCCACGCTGGGATCCGTGAGCGAAGGAATCACGATGTTCAGGTAGGGCCTTCGCGAAAAATCGCCGTACTTGGCGTCGTCATAGGCCCGTTCCAGGTAATCCATACTCGGCGCGATGGCGATATCGCCCCGGATATGCGGGCCATCGCCCGGCCGGCAGGTAAATTCGGGAATGCGGTCGAGCGCCAGGTTCACCTTGCCAGAACTGCCGCGAAGCTTGAAGCGCTTGATTTGGGTGAGGAATTCGGGTTCCAAATGGTCCTCGCCGACCAGTCGCAAAAATGTGCGGTTGGGATCGAGGTTGGAGAGCACGACCTTGGCGGTGAGCTCATCTCCGTTCTCCAAAACCACGCCCGTGGCGCGGCCATCGCGAATGGTCACTTTCGCCACGGGCGCCTCCGTGCGGATTTCAGCGCCGAAGGAACGCGCCGCCGACGCGCAAGCCAGGCTGACCTGACCCGTGCCCCCCTTGGAAAAGCCCCAGGAGCGAAAGGCGCCGTCAATCTCGCCCATGTAGTGGTGCAGCAGCACATACGCGGTTCCGGGCGAGCGAATGCCGAGATAGGTGCCGATAATGCCACTGACCGACATGGGCGATTTCAACACTTCCGATTCGAACCATTGGTCGAGAAAATCCGCGGCGCTCATGGTGAGCAGCTTCATGTGGAGATGGGCCATGTCCGGACCGAGTTTAAGGAAGTTCTTGCCCAGGCCGAACAGGTTCCAAAGCTCCTTCATTTTCATGGAAGTAGGGTCCGGCGGCGGATTATCGATGATGTGTTTGACGAACGCCGCCATCTTGCTCATGGCCAGACCGAATTCCGGATAAGTTTCCGCGTCTTTTTGACTGAACCGAGAGATTTCGCGGCGGGTGCGCTCCCAGTCGCCCCAGCGGGCCAGCGAGTCGCCATTGGGCAATGGCGTGAACGAGCAGTCCAGCGGAATCAGCTCCATGCCATGCCGCGCCAGATCCAATTCGCGGATGATATGGGGCCGGAACAGGCTGACCACGTAGGAACAGACGGAGAACTTGAAACCGGGGTGGAGCTCCTCGGTGACCGCCGCGCCGCCCAACACATGACGGCGTTCCAGAACCAGCACGCGGCGGCCCGCTTTGGCAAGGTAGGCGGCGGCGACCAGGCCGTTGTGCCCGCCGCCGATGATAATCGCATCGTAATTGCCCTTCGCTCGCGCCATGGTCATGACCTCTTTCTTTCGGGGTTGAAGAAGGGCGTTTCCACCACGGTCGCGGGTATTTGATGGCGATGGTACTCCACGGTAACCTCGAATAAAAGTTTGTTGCCGAGCCTGCCATGAGGCGTCTGGAGGGTGGCCAGGGCCAGGTTCTTTTTGAGAATCGGCGACCAGGCGCCGCTGGTGGCGTAGCCGATCTGTTTGCCGCCCCGGTCATAAACGGGTACGCCCGTGCGCCATGCGCCGCTGGAAACCTGGGGCGGCAAGCCGTAACCCGCACACAGTTTTTCGTAGGCCTCCCATTCGATTTCCAGGCCCGCCAGACACCAGCTTGAGCCGGCCCGCTTTTCGGCTATCAACGCGGCTTGGCCATTAAAGGGTTCCCGTTCCAATTGCACGGTCCAGCCCAGGCCCAACTCGTAGGGCGTGGACTTGCGCGATTCGATCAGGCAGTGGTGGGCGCTGAAATAATCCACTCCGTTCATGATGAAACCGGCCTCCACCCGGGTGACGTCGAGAGCGTCCAAACCGCAGGGTTCGAGGCCAAAGGCTTTGCCCGCGTCCGTCAAAACATCCCAGAGAGCCGTGGCCTGTCGTTCGTCTGTCCATAACTCATAACCCAGGTCGCCGGTGTAACCGGTGCGGGTGATGGTCACCTCCATGTTGCCCAACCTGGCCGGGGTCATGCGAAAAAACCTGAGTTTATCCAGATCCGCGTCGCAGGCGCTTTTCAGCAAGGCTCGGGAGTTGGGGCCCTGTACGGCAAGGGCCGCCACTTTTTGACTGATGTCTTCCACGGTAACCGCGTAACCCGAGGTGTAGCGCAGGAACCAGGCCAGGGACGGTTCGGCCGCTGTAACTCTAAAACGGTCTTTGGCCAATCGGGTGACCGTGCCGTCATCCACCACCTTGCCCGCATCGTCGCACCAGCAGCAGTAGGTGACCTGACCGCGTTTGAGCTTGGCGATGTTTTTGACCATGACCCGCGAAAGAAAAATTCCGGCGTCCTTGCCATGCACCTCGTATTTGAAAAGCGGGGTGATGTCGATCATGCCGACCGCGTGGCGGAAGGCGAAGTACTCCCGCTCATGGCAGGTATCGAAGGAGCATACCGCGTGGTAGCCCGCCCATTCCTTCCAGCGCAGGCTGGTGCAGAGTCGCGAGGTTTTGGAATGAAATGGAGAAGGAATCGGCATGCGGCCTCTCGGTCAGGGACCCATCAATAAAACCGGCGACCTGTCCGGTTTCCATTGCCTTCGACCCCATGGTTTCACCGCGTCAAGGACCCTTTCATAGAAAGAGTGGGTCCTTTGATGCGGGTTTTGGAGGGGTGATATGAATGGGAAAACCCTTGGCTCGAACGGATGGAGTATAGGCAAGGCGCTTGGGATTGTCAAGGTGGAGCGTCCCTGTTTTTCATGCGGAGATATGCTCAAAACCCTCTGGAAATCATCGAGATACGGTCGGAGAGGGCAGCCGTCTGAACGAGAAATTTCTCGTTTGGAAGAGCGTGGATTCGGGAAGGATTTCCTTGGGATCGCCTCACCTGTCAGGCGACAGAAACAGGTTTTGATGACCTCCATTCTGTTTTCATTTTGGTTCGGGTTTTTTGGCAGGCGGATTTCCCACGAGCCGGTAAGCATGCGTGCTTGGTCTTCACCGCTTATGATTTCATTCAGATTTCTTTCCAACCAAAACCAAACAACCGTGTCTTTGATGTACAAGGGCTTTATTTGAAAGCCCCCTCCATTGGCCTACTCTTCTCCTGCCTGACCGGGTCACGGGACCATCCATCTTTCTCATACGGAAAAAAGGACCACAGCCTCACCCTGGTAGGAGAGAAGAACGGCCGGAAAGTCAGAAATAAGCTCAAAATGGGAAGCAAATGATGTTGCTTTTCCCCATCACCATTCCGTCTTTTGTCACCCCGCACACCGTTCCTCTAGGTTTTTTGGGGACAAGAAAATGAAAGACCCGGAGACTATTAGGGGATCGATTTCAATTATATAAGGAGTTACGATTATGGCCGGTCCTGACTATGCTGTTGAATTGGCAACAAAACTTGAAGAGATTCAGTTTGGTGAATTCACCACCAACCTTGTACAAAGTGTTTTTGATGGCTTGGTCGCGTCCATGATCAGCCAAGCGGAGGCCTATACCGAAATTTTGGCGGCGGTCTCGGGGACCCTCACGGAGTATGTCAATAACACCAAGGACGATATTAGCGGCGAGGAAATTTTGAAATTCCTTGCGCTTTACCTGGACAAAGCAACGGTTGAAGGCCCTCCGGAGACGGCCATATCTGGTGACGAGGCGAACAGACTGAATGGCGCCCTGGAGATTGTCGATCCCAACACGCCTTCAGAACCTACCAACCAGGTCGCACAAGCCAACCAGGCCAAAAACGACCCGACTTTATTGGAAGCCGTGGCGAAACGATTGGCGGCAAACAAATATACCTTCCTCAAAGAAATGGTGAAGCTCGGTTTGCTTCGACTGGTTGTATCGGACGGAAGCATTGAAACCAAGTTGAATTTTCGAACGGAAGGAAGACATCTGGACGTCAACACCAGCAGCAGCTACAACAGCTCGGGCTTCAGTGTCAGAGGCTCCCTATCCACGGGCAGGAAAATTTCCAAATGGGTGAATCTCTCTGTCAGCGCCGATTACAATCGGGTGCGTGTAAGCAGCGCCAGCCAGTACAGCCAGGATTACTCCAGGGCGACCGTGGATATTTTTGGAAGGGTATTGATCAATTTTAAATCCGACTTCCAACCCCTGAATGCCTAAAGGGGATCGACCATGGCTATTCCATTCGCGCCCTCGGATCTGGATTTTTCCGACTTCATGAGTAAGCTGATCGGCGAGGTTTTTGATTCGGTGATCAGCTCCCAATTGGATCAGCAGAAACGTCATCGGGAGACCTCCGCGGCGCTCGATTGGGATGATGAAGCCTTCGCGCAAGCTTTTATCGGTGAAAACCTGGTGGATGAAGAATTGGCGAATCTCTTCCCCCGGGCTCAAGCTGATCAACCCCACGCCGTGTTGGAAAACGGTCCCTACCAGCCGAGGGAGGCGGAGGGCGGCGAACAGCCGCCCTTCTCGCGTTTGCTCGATCTCTCCCTCCAGGCGGACACCGATTTCGCGCCACACCCAACCGGTGATGGCTGGGTGCTCCTGGCCGCGGGCGTGGCCCGTGTTAGAAAGGCGGTGCGCATGCTTCTAGCCGCCCAAACCCGTGCGGGCCTCCATGAGATCTATCGACGGGGCGCCCCGCGCGTGGTCGTCGATTCCGGAAAGATTTTGGCCAAACTGGCCTATGAGGTGAAAACCGAAAACACGCAACAAATTTCCACCCAAACCCCTTCCGTTTCCGGTCGGAGGACCTTTTCGAGCCTTTCTGGCAATCGCGCGGTGGCTCCTGCCCAGGGCCTTCGGCTGGCGGTTCGGCAGGCCAACGACCGAACCGTGCGGAATGAGTCCCAAGCCAGCTTGTATGGTGAGGTTTCGCTCCAATTCAGGACCGTCGCGTGAGACACCGAACCCGCGGTTCCACCCTGGTTGCCCTTGGCGACTTTGCGGGTTCCCTGATCCAGGATGCAATTGCCTCGGTCGAGGCGGGGTCAACCCTAACCGGAGAGGGGACTCCGCCGCTCGACCTGCTTGCACAAGCAATCCTGGTGGAAGAATTCCGTATTTCGATTCCGGCTCGACTCTCCTTTGGTAGGGCCGGAGGGGGCAGGCCCTTTCGGCGGCGGCCCTGGCTGACCACTGCTTCCGGCTCCATGCGGAAACATTCTGGACGGGTGAGCTTTTCGATTGGAATCGTGCATTCCCTTGAAGTGATCCCCGGACAAGATGAACAAGCTGCCAAATCCAATCATTTAGGTGCTTCATGAGCCTGGACAAGAAGTTCATCAACCAACCGCCAGAGCCCGATATGGCCAATGAAGAGTGGCAACTCCACGAGCTGATCGGTGCGCTCTCCGGAGAGATTGACCGGGCGACCCAACTGGCTTCTTTGAAGTCTCTGGTACGACCGGTGACCGCCCAACTCCAGGATCTGAGCCTTGAACTTTCCGTCTTCATGCGGGTGGGTCAGGATGGAAGGGTCTTTTTTCGTGGCGCCCAGCCCGGAGAAAAAGGGAGTACCCAACTAAAAATCGACCTGAGTCAACTGACTAGTGATCAACTCGAGGACATTCGGCGGCCCCTGGAGCGTGAGGCTGTGGCATGGCCCTTGGAGGCTCTTGACGATATCAATCAAGACGAGATTGCCGGTTTGAACCGGCTCGCCATATTTAGTCGGGACGATTTATTGGCTTTCGCGGCCACCCCCGTCATGCTGACCGAACTCGGCCGCCAAACCTGTATCCGGGAAGACCGACTGCGCCGCTGGTTGGATTTTCCCTATATTTCGCGATTGAACCCGCCGAATTTGTCCTTTCCCCTTTCGGAGGTTGTGATCGAGGGTGGGAATTTTGGCAATGAACCGGATCCCGAGGCCAAGGTATTCTTTGGCGAAATCGACGTGGATGTACGGCAATGGAGCCCAAATCAACTTCATGTCCGGGCGCCAACCGGCATTGAGAGGGGACCCGTTTACGTGGTGATCGATGGCGCTCCGACCAACGCTGTGCTTTGGTTGCCGGCCAAGGACTCTCAAAACTATGATTTGGAGGTGAGTGAAATTCAAATCACCCTACCATCCGATACCTCGCGCCTTCCGGTTCTTTTTTACGCCTCGGTGTTGAACAAAAGCGAGATCGCGGTCCCCGACTTTGAGCATAGTTGGATCGTGGACGGCGGCGAGGCGGTAACTCATGAAAATGCTGGCTTGGCGCCCGGAGAGACGCGCACCCTCGAGTTCGCCAAAATCCTATCCGCGGGAGTCCATGAGATCCGCTGTGCGATCGATCCCTACGAGAAGTTGCCCCTAACCGATCGCTCGAAAGCCCTTTCCTCCCTTTCGTTCGAGGTAGGTGAGGAACAACCAGTTGCCGATTTGCGAGTGGTGGAGCTTTCCCTCACACCCGCGAGCCCACTGGCCGATGAAGATGTCCATTTTCAGGCTAGGATCTCCAATTATGGCGTGCGGGAGGTGGGACCCTTTCAGTTTCAATGGTCGATTCATGGCGAGGCGCCGCTGATTCAAGGGATAACCGGATTGGCCCCGGGGTCCGACATTCGTTTGCCTTTTTCTCGAAAATTCGAAGCGGGCAATTACTTGCTGACTTTCGAGATAGATCCATTTCATGAGTTAAGCCTGGACCAAAGGACCGAAGCGGTGAAAACGATCCGCTTTTCGGTTGCCGCCCCTTCCCGTGGCGCCCTCCAAATAGAAAAACATAGCACCCGCGGCAGCGGACCCTTTCCACCGGGCGAGGTTATCGTTTTTGAAACAAAAATAGCCAATGCGGGTGATGTGGATCTTGTGCAAATTGGGCTCGTTGATCACTTCGACGCGAGAGCCCTTTCCTATCGGTCGGCAACCCCCCCTCCTGACCAACGAGATGGGGATGAAAAAGAAAAACTTATTTGGCGAAATATGGGTCGCCTATCCAAGGGGCAATCCAAAATCGTCGCGGTGGAATTCCAATGTCTGTCAGTTCCACGGCGCAGAGAAGCCTTTAACCTCGTGGAAACCACCGATGTGCAGGATTCTTTGGGCGATGTCCCTGGCGCGTCTTCTCGGGCTGTCGTGTTTGTTAATTCGGTGTTTGGGGAGGTTTCAGGAATCGGGACAGTTCGGGAACAACGTCTGCTGGCCTCGGGCATCGAAAGGGTTGCTCAATTGGCAGCAACTCCTCCGGCCAAGCTGGCGGCCATCCTTGGCGTAGGTAAAAAACAAGCGCAAAAAATCGCAAATCGCGCAAAGAGTGCCCTGCGATCTGGCGACTAGATGCGTGGGGTGACCTGGGGCGCGAGATTCCGCGGCGCCTAAAACCACCGTTCTCTATATTTGCCGGCCTCGATCCCTCCCCTTGTTGAAGGCGCCAAATCTCGAAGCGCGATGCATTGAAAGAATTTGGGATGAATCAGTCTTAGATCCAAGCCCCGGTTTTAACCGGTGCGCGCCTGGGGTGCGCCGGAAAGCTCGTGAAATAGTTTTTGGTGGAAGTGGTACATGGCGGCTTCGAATTTAGGCGCGTAAACTCCTTGGTCATAGGCGCCCGACTGAAGACCGGCCTGGACGCGATGGCAAATGGTCGTGTCTTCCTGCTGCACCAACTCCGAGTCGCGCAGATTCTCCTGAACCGATTTTTCATCCGGAGCGCCCTCATGGTAGAAATCGAAAATCACGCGGCAGTTGGCGGCATCGAGTGGGAGAACCCAATTGGTGTCCATCCAGGGTCCGTAACGATTGATCATCATGTTGGGGAATTGCCAGAGATAGGTGGCTCGTTTGCCGATCCTATCCGTCCCAGCCGAATTGGCTGGCGCTTGTCCGCGGGCGTGGCAGGATTGCACCACGCAGTCCCCACGGATGCGGCTGGTATAGGTCTTCAGATCCAGGCTGTCGGCCAGGTCGCGATGCATCGTGGAGACGTGGTAGCCGCCATCGAGATAGTTATCCACGAATACCTTCCAGTTGCATTGCAGCGAATAGGTTTTGCGGGCGATGAAGCGCATGTCGCCGAGCCGAAAATCCCGAGTCTCCTGTTCCAGGTCGGCCAGGGCTTCCTCGATGGGCGTGGGCTGAAGGCCGAAATTCAACAGGATAAAGGGTCCGAAGACCGCAACCGGCAGTGGTTTCAGATCGAGGTTGTGGTCGGCGAGTCGTGGGATGGCCCCTGCGCGCGGCGCTTTCTTGAGACGGCCGTCGAGAGCGTAGGTCCAGCCGTGATAGGGACATACCAGCTCTCGAGTTTGGCCGCTGCCCTCGGCCACGCAGGTGGCGTGGTGGGAACAGACATTGTAAAAGGCGCGCAACACGCTTTTTTCATCGAGCAAAACTACATAGGGGACATCGAGAAAGCGGCCGCAAAAGTACTCGCCGGGCTCTCGGAGCCGTTCCCTTGGCGCAATGAATTGCCAGTGGTTGCGGAACAGGGAGGCCTTTTCCAGTTGAAGGAATCGGGGGTCCACGTACCAGGAGGCCGGGGGAGTCCAGGCGCGGGCGAGGGGGCGGTTTGGCTCGAAGCGGGTGAGTTCTTCGGCCAAGATTTGGCGCGTCTCGGCGAGGTTCATGAGACTATCCTTTTAATTGTGACCGCGAAGAGGAATACAGGCGCCGGTGATATGCCAGGAACGGGGGTCGGCGAGGAACAGCACGGTGTGCGCCACGTTTTCCAGCGGCACCCAGGAAGCGGGGTCCGCTTCCGGCATGGCTGCGCGGTTGGCTGGGGTGTCCATGATGGTGGGGAGGATGGCGTTGACCGTGACGTTGCCTTCCAGGGTTTCCTCCGCCAGGGTTTCGGTCAACTGAATCACGCCGCGTTTGGAAACGCTGTAAGCGGCGAGGCCCGCGGCTGGGCGGGTGGCGGCGAAGGCGCCCACGTTGATGATGCGGCCCTGTTTTCGTGCGTCCATGCGCCGGAGCGCCTCACGGCAACTCAAAAAGGCCGTGTTCAGGTTCATGGCGAGCTGATGAAGCCAGGTTTCCAGTGAGGTTTCTCCAACAGGGCCCATGGCGAATCCGCCCGCAACGTTGACCAGCACGTCCGGCCTGCCGATAGCGTCGAACCATTGGGTCACTTGTTCCTCGGAACTGAGATCCACCCGCGCAAGATGAAAGCGGGGATCATTTTTAAAACGCGCCTCGGCGCGTTCTCTTTCCGGGTCCTCGATATAACTGGAGAAAACATCGGCCTCCCGGTCGAGAAACGCCTGACAAATCACGGAGCCCAAGGCTCCGGTTCCACCGGTTACCACCGCCTTTTTGCCTGCAAACGTCATTGGATGCCCCCATGCATTCGTGACCGATCAGATTCGCAATACGATTTTACCAAAATGATCGCCGCTCGCCATCAGGGCAAAGGCCTCGGCAGCCCGCTCCAACCCAACGAACCGGGCTCCAATCACGGGCCGCAGTTCGTGGCGTTCCAAATGATCTAAATATGAGCGAAACTCGGTGCGGCTGCCGACCAGAATTCCCTGCACGCGAAGCCGTTTCATAAAGACAGGCACCAGGTTAACCGCTTTTTTTTGAGTGGCAAGCACGCCGATGAGCGCGATACGGCCGCCCATGGCGGTAGCCTTGACGGATTGGTCGAAGGTGCCCTCGCCGCCGACCTCCAATACACAATCCGCGCCCGCCGGGAAGATTTTCAGTACCTGATCGGCCCATGCCGGTTGATCGCGGTAGTTGACGATATGGTCGGCGCCCAGTTGTTTGGCGCGCGCCAGTTTTTCATCGCGGCTAGAGGTAATCGCCACGGTTGCGCCCAGGCTCTTGGCGATGCCCAGGGCCATCATGCTGACGCCGCCCGTGCCGAGCAGCAAAACCTTGGAGCCCTTTCCAATCTTACACTCGCTGACCAGTGCGCTCCAAGCGGTCAATCCCGCGACGGGAAGGCAGGCCGCCTCCTCGAAATCGAGGTAATCGGGGATTTTCAGCAGTGCGTTCGCGGGCAAGCTCCGCCGCTCGGCCAACAACCCGTCGATAGGGCCGCCGAGCGTGGTCTTGCGGATGGAAAAGTCGGGCCGACCGGCCTCCCAATCGGGGATCATGGTGGAGCACACGCGGTCCCCGGGCGCGAGGTCCACCACGTTGGAGCCTACCGCCTCCACCACGCCGGACCCGTCGCTACAGGGGATGAGCGGCAGGGGTTGGCGGGGGTTGTAGGCGCCCGTGACCGTCATGTAATCGCGGTAGTTGAGGGATACGGCTTTCACCGCGACCACGACCTCATTTTCCCTTGGCGCGGCCGCGTCCAATTCCGTGAGCTGCAGGTTTTCCAATCCAAAGGATGGACAATGTACGGCTCTTACCATGTATCAGTCTCCTTTATGTTGGTAGAAGGCATAACTCTCGCGAAAGCGCTCCAAATCCTGGATCAGGCTGAGCTTCATGGATTCGATATCATGGTTGGTGTCCTGGGTCCAGAATGCTTGCCACAGGGTTTTCAATTGGCGAAACCGAAAGGCGAAGCGGTCGAGTGAACCCAGGGCCAGGAGGCCGGAGAGTGGCAGGCTCAACAAAAGAAGCGCGGCGAAGAAAGGGCCGAGAAGGCGATGGACCAAAAACCCCAGAATGCCGTAATAGGTGGTGAAAACCAAAAGCCCGAAAGACAGCTTCACCGCCGCGCGCCAAACGGGGACGTCGGTAAACCATTCCACCAGGCGAGCGGTGAGCCGGTATGGCGGCCAGTTGAGAAAGAGACCGTAGCTGGCAAAGGAGAAGATTTGGGTTAGCTGGCGCCATAAATGACCAAATGGAATTGGTGGGTGGTTTTCAGGCGTGGCGAGCCGTTCCACGCCGGAAGCATAGGCCTCCATCCGGCGGCTGAATAGCAAAATCGTATCGGGATCCATGCGGTGATACTGGTCGATGGATTCGCGGATTCGCGCTTGGATTTGCTCCTCGCCGGTTACGCCGAGAATATGGGCGGCGCTTTCGCCATAAAGGTTGCGAACCTTTTGGGCCAGCAGTTCCCTTTGCTCACCG
Source organism: Acanthopleuribacteraceae bacterium (assembly GCA_041940685.1). Classification (GTDB taxonomy): domain Bacteria; phylum Acidobacteriota; class Holophagae; order Acanthopleuribacterales; family Acanthopleuribacteraceae; genus JBGTRP01. The sequence continues at coordinate 8,902 of JBGTRP010000021.1, read as the reverse complement.
TCGAGGTGGGGCAGCGAAACCGCGAAATGATCGGTCAACCGGTCGGTCAGCTCGCGGACAGCGCCGTCCGGGTCGGACTCGAAGCGCTCGCGATAGTGTTCGGGCCAATGGGTTTCGCCAAAGCGGATGGTCACGTTCCCACGAATAAATTTGGGTTCCTCAAAATCGATGGCCATGGGAATAATGGGGATGGTTTCGCGCCACTCCATCGCTTGAGCCGCGGCCAGGCCCAGCCGCGCGGCGCCGTATTTGAGCGGCTTCAGGCTAAGCCCGATTTCGCTGCTGCCCTCGGGGAAAATAAGCAAGTGCGCGGATTGCTCCAACTCGCGGATGCCCCATTTGATCGCCTTTTGCCGGCTAGGGTCCTCGTCCGGAACCTCGGTGGTCCGGGAGGGATTGGTAGCTGACATGCGCTCCAAAATGCTGCTGATAATCGGCTTTCTCGATCCCTTGGCGGAACTCCAGTAGGTGAGGCGCGCGGGATGAGCCGCGGTGATCAGCAGGGGGTCGAGAAACGAGTTGGGATGATTGGCCACCACGATCGCGGCGCCCTCCAATTTGAGGCGCTCCCCGCCATGGACCTGAATCCGTGCATAAAAGATTTCCACCAGCACCTTGGCAAGCATTTGGGTGAGTTTAGAAAATATGCCGGGTTTGGCACGACCCGAAAGGCGGTTTGCCGCTCTAGACCATTCCAGTCCACGCGGAATTTCTTCCGCACCGGCTCCTTCCATGGCGCGGCTATCGTTTCGGCTCAGGGTTTGAAGCGCCAGAGCCGCGAGCGGAAACAGCCAGAAATAGATCCACGGAGAGGCGTTTCCGCGGTGGTGGTGCCAGAGAGTTCCGAGTGCTCCTCCCAGTAGACAGGCAAGCAAAAGGAAGCCCAAACACAAACCCGCACTGCCGCTTGGGATTCGCGCCAGGTAAAGACAGGTCGCGCTGACCGCGGTTGCGCCCAGGAAGAAAAAAAGACCGAGGCTGGAAAGGCTCGCCGAGGCCATGGTGCGTGAAATGAAACAGCCCAATATGCAGAGGGAGAGCAACAAAAGGGCCAGGGTCAGGCCTCTTTTGGGGCCATGGGCCGTGGTCCAGCCACGGCAGAGAAAAGCGCCCAGGCCACAAGCCAGTAAGGAAAAGTAGACTTGAGAGCCGGGGCTGTACCAAAGCGGCATCTGCTGGAAACGGGAGGATAGGAAAAGCAGGGTGGCCGTGACGGCCAGGACAAGCAGCCAGATGAGCAAAAGCGCCCCCTGAGCCTCGGCGAATTGGCCACGGGAAAAAAACAGGGTAGGGGAAGGGCTGATTTCGGATTTCGATGGGGCTGGCGCGCCATGGGAGGCTTCTCTCAGCGAGGAGGCGAAAAGCGCCAGGAAAATGAGCGCGGTCAGCAGGCTGACCCAAAAGATTAGGGATAAAAAGCCGGGAGACTGGTGGATGAAGGTTCTGGTCATCAGGGCGAGAGAGGCGAGACCCAGGAGCGCGAGGCCACCCGATCCGGCGAGAAAGGCGCGCGTTTGGTGAGAGTAGGCGGCGAGCAGGCTGCCCTGAAACAAAAGGGCGATCAGGAAAAACAGCAGCCACAGCGCGGAGAAGAAATCGGCGTCGGTGAAGTGCTGTAGCGCAAATAGCGGTAGGAGCAGAGCGGCGGTCAGGGCGGCCGCCTTCCGATAAAATCTTTGATGGTCCGCGAATGCGCCCAGCAAGGGGAGCAGCAAACAGCCGCCGAGGGGAAGATAGGCCGACCAGTGAATGACCCGAATTTCGAGGCCGCGCGGTTGGAGCAGAAAAAGCCCGCCCAGACTGCCGAGAAACAGGGCCAGAAAAAGCCAGGGCCAGGGGTCGGGTCTCGTTGTGGCGCTCCCCTTCATGGCATGCTACGTCGTGAGTCCCTTCCAATCGGCGCCTGCATGCCGGAATGCCGTCGCGAATGCGGCGGTGAAGATCGGAAGCGGTTAAAGCTACACATGGGGAACCTTGATGAAACCGAGATAGTATTTGAGTTCATCGATCGAAGCAATTATATCTTCCATGGCCTTGTGGGCATTGTTCTTTTTGAAAGAAATGTGATATCGGTGGTTGAAAATTTGTTTGAAGGAGCTGACGTCCAGCATGCGGTAATGCAGCAGCTCGGCCAGTCGTCGCATGTGCTTATCGATAAATTTTCGGTCCTGGTGAATGGAGTTCCCGGCCAGAATGGGTTTTGAATCCGGAAAATGGGGCCGCAGGAAGGCAATGATTTCATCCTCCGCCTCGGCGAGCGGTTTGCCCAGGGGAACTTTCGCCAAAAGCCCGCTGTCGGTATGTGTTTTTCGGTTCCAATCGTTCATTTTCGACAGTTCCTCGGGCGGTTGGTAGATGACCAATTCCACCCGGTCCAGGATTTCCATGTCGAGGTTGGTGATAATACCGGCGAATTCCAAAATGACGGCCTCACCGGGGTCCAATCCCGTCATTTCCAAATCCGCCCAAAAAATTTTTTCCATACGATTTTCATCTCCCGCTGAATAGGGCCATTATAGGTTTTTGTGTCGCGATTCCCAAGCCCCATGGGGTGAAACGGATTCGCCCTGACTATTTTCGGAAATATCCTGAAATGAGGGTCTCGGGGTAACCCGTGTCCGCGCCAGTGGGAAACTTTCCATGTTTCAAAGTCTGGGGCTGCCAGTCGGATATCCATACACCTTTCGGGCCGTATAGCGGTGGTGGTTTGACTCGGTTCATCTCGCGTTTTAATCGGGTTCGGATCCATGGGCCAGGAATGAGTGCGATGGCGTTTCCGCTGGCCGCGAAGTTTTATTCAGGGTCAAGGCAACCGCGCGGAATAGACCCATGCCCTTGCTGGAAAATCGGTGAAATGAAATCGAAAAATGTATCGGAGATCTATGCCCGCCAAGGGTTATTGTATTTTGAAGCTATCCAATATCCCGTGAACCATGAAATTCAGGTAGAGGTTTGCAATGGATGAATGGCGGGAAAAAGGGCTTATGATTGGTCTCGAGTCAATTGAGATTCGGTCACGATTGAGGAGTTGGATATGATTGTTAGAAACATCGATGAAATTCGCGGTACCCCTCGTGATGTGGATACTCCAAACTGGAATAGTCGCCGTCTTCTGCTTAAGAAGGATGGGATGGGTTTCTCAATGCACGACACCATAATCAGGGCTGGTACGGCCACCAAAATTTGTTATCGCAACCATTTGGAGGCGGTGTATTGCATTGAGGGTGAGGGCAGTCTGGAGGACTTGGGAACCGGTAAGGTCTATTCCATCCTTCCGGGAACCATGTATGCGCTTGATCAACACGAACCACATGTGCTGAAGGGCCTTACAGACATGCGCGTGATCTGCGTGTTCAATCCCCCGGTCACCGGCGAAGAAGTGCATGACGAAGGTGGAGCCTATCCCGTTTCCATCGACGATGCCGGCGCCTGATGGTGTGATCCCAGGGTATGGAGCATCCATGTCTTTTCCCATGTGCGATGCGCCTTCCCCTTTATCGCCTCCCCAGTATTTCGGGGCGCTTGCAAAACAGGAACAAACAGTTTTTTCGACTTTGAGGACCGGTATTTGGGTTACCGGAGCTTCGCCGCGAAACCTCCGGTAACCGGGTGAGGCGCGATGTGAGGCAGGATCGAAGAAGGAAATCTAGCGGGATGCGACGGGGGCGCCCAGCCCAGCCGGTCAATGTGAACTGAAAAGGGCTTACCGGCATCCCGCTGCTACCAGCCGCAAGCTCCAAACCGCAAGTTGAGTTTGCTCTCCCCTGCTTGCTGGTTGTTGCTTGAGACTTGCAACTGCCGCCTTGGCGTTCCGAAAATTTGATACAAGAGTAAAGATTTTGACCGCCAAGACGGCTAGGGCGGCAAGGATGGTTGTGATGGGGGAGGGATTATGCCGGGGTTGACCCGGGCGTCAGAAATGGAGACCCTGCAGGCATAGGGGGCTGTCAGGGCGGAGTGAATGGCGGCACGCAAAGCCCCGCCTTGTCGGAGCAGACCAGGGTGACGTGCTGTTCGCGTATTAAGTTTTGGGGAGGACATTCTTCCGAGACGGAATAGGCCCCCGAGGATAGTAAAATCCACAAAAGACAATACTTCTTCATGGTCCTTTCCTTTTTTGTTTGGGAACGGTAGTTTCATCCCAGGAGCGGAACATGAAATAACGTCAGGGGGTTTTCCCCGTGACGAGGATCCTGTAGGTTCCATTCTCCTCGTTGATTTCCCATTCGAATCCAAGTTGGAGCAACATTTCTTCCCAACTCGTGTCCGCGAAATTTTCCGAGGCTAAGCGTTGGTTGCCCAGTTCCTCGGGAACGATAAAGCGATAGCCGGTTTTTTCTTCAAAACCCTGGCAAATCCTCGCGAGCGTCATACCCTCGGAGATATTGTAAAAGCGGAAGGGGAGCTTCAACGGCGGTTGATTTTCTTTTCGCGAAATCCGCGGCCCCTCCACGGTGTGCTGAATGCGAAGCCGCGGCTGAAGCTTGTCCAGAAATTCTTCGATGTTGCTGGCCTGATAAGAACCGAAAGATGCGTCGGAAGCCACCTGTAGCTTGGTTTCCTCGCTCCCTAACGCGGCCAGCAACGGGTTTCTTGCCGCGGAGGGAGAGAACTCCGTCTTCTTTAGCATGGTTTCGATTGCTGCCATCAAACGGGGCAGGTTGCCCGCATGGCCCCAAATCACCGCGCAATGCACATCCATGGAGTAAGGTACCTGAAAATTAGGTTTCTTAAGTGTGATTTTATGATTTTTTCCATTGAAATCCACGGTGATTTGACGCCAGTTGATGTCGCTGATGTAACCGGTTTCTCCCCCGAGGCTCACCCAATCTCCCAGTTGATAGATCTCGTCTCTGCCGACCAATACGGGGTCCCGCGCAAAGGCCAAAACCGCGATGGGTCTTTCTAGCGCCGATTCTTCCATGGGCCGAATCGGGAAGCCCGGGCGCATCCATTTGGCCCTGGCGATTTTCTCCACCAAATCGCCGATCACCCATGGCTCCTTGCCGGCTTCCATGGCTTGAAGGCGCAGGCTTTTGAGGTCCTCGATCGCCTGTACGGGCTGGTCCTCGGCGGTTGCTAAGATATTCTTCCTTTTTTCAAAAATCGGGTCGATGGTAATCCAGGTTATGCCGACCAAGGAGGAAAAGGCCAAGGCGGCAAAGACCATGCGCCGAGACCAGCGCTTGAGGATCGTAGGATAAGCGAACGAGGGTTTCATGGGGCGGACGCCGCGCCGTAACCGGCTCAATTCCTGACAAAGGTCGTTGATATCGGGCCGGCGGAGCGGATTTTCTCGAATGCAGCGGCGGATCAGCGAGCCGAGCCTTCTATTTGGCCTCTCCACCGCGGTTAAGAAATGAAAGGCAAACATATATATGTCGCTGGGGGACCCTGGCCCCAGGGACGCTCCCTCGCGATGCTCGGGGCTGAGCGCGTAGGGCGCCCATTGCTTTTTACCCGGGAAGAAACCCAGGTCAATGAGGCGGATTTGACCTGAATTCTGGTCGAGCAGCACATTTTCCGGGGTCAAATCCCCGTGAAACTCGCCATTGCGATGAAGCTCGCGCAACCCCGTCGCCAGCTCCAGAAGCAAGTCGAGCTTGTAGGCCGGCTTTAGGGGGCGAAGTTCACGCAGGAGAGGGCCGCCCTCGATATATTCGAGGATCAGCACCCCAACCTCCGCCATGGGCGAGTCCATCATCTGTTCATGAGTCAGTGTCTCCTCGCGCTCCAGGAGTTCGCGGCAATCGAACAGTTTCAGAATGTCTCTTGAGAAAAATACAGGCGCCTGGCTAATACTGAAAGCCGGGTAGTTGTAGAGGAGCCTCGGCAGGTAGCCGCAATCGTCGCAGGCGTAGTATCGAGCAAGCTCTTCGAAAAATTGCTCGGAGCTCATCAAAAACTTGACCACAACCTTCTCGCCCGCCCTGTTCAAGCCCAAATAGACCTTGGAGTAGGAGCAATTACTTAAACAAGCGATGAGCTCGTACTGGTTGTCGAAAATGCCGAAGGTCATGGTTGCGGCCCATTCGCATTTACCGGCGGGGCGTGTCGCTTTTAAGGCGTTTCACGGTTCCCACCGGTAGGGTAAAGGGAGGTTTTGGGAAAATATAGCGCGGTAATAGAGCTCGAAGCCAGTGTATTTTAAGTAAGAATGGCGATCTTGTAAAGGTAATTTTCCATACTTTTTTAGTTAGACATGTTATTTTTCTGTTAACTCAATAATTGGTTACACAAATAAATACATCTGGTTTTTGAAAAAAATGAAGGCGGTGGTAATTTGAGAAAATTTCTTTCCGCCGCTTGAGATTCCCGTGCCCGGGCCCTGGGGCCAGCCTTGCCAGAGCCCGGGCAAGCCCTTCATTTTACAGGGTCGTTGGGGCTGGACAGTTTCCCGTTGAAGTGGTATCTTCATTCACTTCCAGTGATTCACCGGTCGTATCCTTGTCAATTCTCTTGAGGCAGCCGGAAACGGATTTTTATGGACTGCATTATTTTGGCTGGTAATCGGGAAGATTACCGCGAAGTCACCAATGAGAACAACAAGGCCTTTTTGACCATCGGCGCCCGCGGCATCCTTCGAATTATGATGGATGAGTTGCGCACGGTGCCCGAAATCGATCGCCTGCTGATCGTGGGCCCCAAACAGCGCTTGGAGGAGCATCTCCAATCGGGATACCTGGCAGACTACCCCAAGCCGGTGCTCATTTTGGAGCAAAAAAACGACCTAGTCGAAAATATTTTAGCGGTGATCGAGGCCACCAGCGAGGGCCAGCCCGAGGATCGCTACGTCCTGGTTCTCCCCAGCGATATTCCGCTTTTGATCTCCGAGGAGGTGCGCTGGTTCATTCACCGCTGCGATATGGAGCATTACGACTACGTGGCGGGCGTCACCACCGAGGAAGCCCTGTCGCGATTCTACCCCTCCAACGGCAAACCGGGCGTGATCATGAATTACTTCTACTGTAACGGCAGCGGCTATCGCATCAACAACATTCACATGGTTCGGCACTCTCGGATCATGGGCCTGAAATACATTCGCAGAATGTACGCCATGCGCTATCAGAAAGAATGGATCAACATCCTAAAAATGTTATTCAATCTGATGTTGGTCTTGATGCGCTCACCCACGGCGATCATCTTTTACACGGGCCTTCAACTGGTTCTGCCGCTCAGGCGCCTTTCCTGGCGATGGCCCTCCCGCTTCCTGGAAAAGCGGCTTCAACTCTCCGGGTTGGAAAAACATATTTCCAAAATATTGCGCACCCGATTGAAGATCGTGGTGACGCCCTACGGCGGTTCTACCATCGACGTGGATAATGAGCATGATTACCAGGCCATTGGCGAGCGCTTTGAAGAATGGATCGCCATGCAAAAGGAATTGGACCCGCCGCCGTCGCGCTGAAACGCCCTTCTCTAAATAGGCGACGCCTTGGAATCCCAAGGGGGTAAGGCGCTCCGCCGTTGGCCACGCCCGTTTGACAGACGTTACTGGGTCTGGCAAAATGATGGCTAGTCAAGGGATGTGTGGACGGAAAGGAAAGCGCTCATGGAAAGGGAATGGCCCAATCCCGATGAATTGATGTTTCGGCGGGTCAAACGGGAGTGGTCTGCGGAAACCCTATTGGCCCAAAAAGGATGGTTTCCACTGGCCGATGTCATGAAAAAGCTCGACCCCCGTGAGACGGGGAAATACCGCAAGACCCTCAAACAGCGGGAGAAGCTGACCCGCATCGGAAAAAACACGATCCAAATCATGGGACTGAAACAATTCGGCAACCGCATCTGGGCGGATATGAACCCCTTTAGCCGTTGGTACCAGCAGAATGAGGCGCTGTGGGTGAGTCGCATCCCCAAGGACTGGGATTTTCACACCTTTTTACGCCAAAAGGGCGGCGTGTTTTCTCTCAATCGGGTTCTTCAGCTTTTGCCCAATGAATGGCCCATAAAGTACGCGGCCATGAGGAAGCTGATCGCCAAGGCCAACAACGCCCGCTCGGAAATCGGCGCGGAGAGGTTGGAAGGCGCCGGTTACGTGATTTTCATGCCCGAATTTGGCGAGTGGGTCCGGAAACAATTGTCTCAGTAGCTCCCCTCAACGCGGAGAACTCAGGTGCCCCAATCATGTTGAAGGTGGAAGCGCCCGTTGAATGAATTGTTAAGCGCGGGAGAAATGGAAGATTCAAGCCCCGAAATGGGTGCGGGATCGCGCGATCAGGCCAACAAACGGGATCACTACATCTATATTCTCTCCGATGGCACCGGTGAGACGGCGGCCAACTTGGTGCGCGCTCTGATCACACAGTTCTCCGGAGCATCGGGCATCTTTACGCGCCGTTATTCCAAGGTCAAGGATATCCGGGGCATCGACCGCATTCTCGACAGCGCCAAGCAGAGCGGGGCGCCCGTCTTTATCGCCTATACGTTGGTGAATTCCGAGTTGCGGGAATATCTGCGCCAGGGAATTCGCGATCGTGGCTTGAAGGGTTACGATCTCTTTACTACTCTTTTGTCCGAGTTATCCTCCTTTTTAGGCACCAAGCCCGAGGAGAATCCCGATAAGTTCCACGGGGTCAACGAGTCCTACTTCAAACGCATGGAAGCCATCGAATTCACCCTGCGCCACGACGACGGTAAGACGGTAACCGGACTGGAAGACGCCGATATCGTGTTGGTGGGCGTGTCAAGGACGGGAAAAACCCCCTTGAGCATCTATCTCTCGCTTTATGGCTACAAAGTGGTCAACATTCCCCTCGCCAAGGGCGTCAGGCCGCCGGCGGAACTGGACAGCATCCAGCAGAACAAGATCGTGGCGCTGACCATCGATCCCTCGGTCCTGGTGGAAATTCGCAAAAAACGGTTGACCGGTTTGCTAAGTGAGCTGAAAACTGCGTTAGAA
>JBGTRP010000020.1:0-21460 GCA_041940685.1 Acanthopleuribacteraceae bacterium | reverse complement strand
ATATTACAGTGTACATTTTCCCAAAAATATCTCAATGACAAAAAAAGTCTTGACAATCAGATTATGGCAAAATACTGTCATAATATTCTGTCTTCAAGACAGTATATATTGTCAAAAAATATCTCTTAAACGGCGGAGCACCGCCCAAACCGACCTCGGCCAGGCCGAGATTAGGAGAAACACATGGTCATTTCAGGTGAGTTGATGGGATGGTTCGCCACCATCGGCCTCAACGTCTGGTTCATCGTCCGGGCAATTCAGCAACGCTACTGGCCCCAAATGCCGAGCACGATCATGGACGCCATAGAGGCGTTGGTGAATCAATTGGTCAGCGAGGCCCGCACCAAGACGGGCTCCGTAGACCGATCGCGGAAGGCGGTCAAGCTGATGCTGAACCGATTGCGTCAGATGATGCCAAAGGATAAACGGCTCAAACGAGCCTTGCGAGAGTTGGAGGTGAACCTTGGATAAGAAACCGATGCTTGAAGTTATGAGCAAATCAATCGCACTGCATTGTCGCCGCGTCACGAAAGTCGATCGTCACGGGGACGATGTCCTTGCCACCGAGCGAGCTCAGATTACTATCGCCAAGAGCCAGCTAGAGCGCTACATGAAAGCCGCGATGGGCGAATTTGGGAATCGACCGCTTCGGTTCGAGAAGCCCGGCGATAATCCGATCGACTTCAGGGACATTGCCATGACCTTCAAGGGCAAAACCCGCCGCGTCATGGTGGGCTCTACGGCGGCAAGCAAAGGCCTCATGGGCGTATACGTTGCTGATGGGCCCATTGCCCAATTCATTCGCGAAGCACAATCCATCTTAGCCGATCCGAAATTCATCCCCGAGAGGATGGAGGTTTACACGTTGGGCCCGAAAGGCTGGCCCTTGCTTTTCGAATAACCGATTGCCGGGCGCCCTGCCGCTCTCACTACATGCTATGACGGTGGGGCGGCCCGGTTTTAAGGAGGGAACCGTGAGCATTTTGAAAGGGACAGTGGCCGTGACCCGAGTGCGGGTCTCCGCAGTCGACATCGAAAGGTTGACCATGGGCCTTGAAGAACGCGTGTTTGAGCCCCTGCCCGATGGAACCGAGCGCACTTCGGCGATCGGAGTCGCGCAGATCCACCCAGAAATCGGGTTTTGGGATTGGGGTGGGGGCCTATGCTTCTCGGTCTGGATCCAAACCAAAAAGGCCAATCCGGGGGAGGTCCGCCGAATTTTGGCCGAGCGATTGGGTGAATGGGATGACCAACACCCAAAGGCGAAGGACGTCAAAAAGCTCAAGCAAGAAATCGAGCTTGAGCTACAGCGAAAAGCTTCTCCCACTTCGACCCATGTAGAGGTTGTGCTTCCGAACCTTGAGGACGGAATTATGGGATTCATTGGAACTGCGAGCGGTTCTGCGCTATCCGCAGCCGTGACCCTCCTTCAGTCGATTGGATTGGATCTCTCGCCCTGGGCTCCGTGGGTAGGTGCGGACATCGAGCACCCCGTTACCGACCTGATGCCCTGTAACCTACTCTGGGAGTCTACACATGGTTGTAACTTCTTGCGCTATGTGCTCTCTACCCGAAGCACCGAGGTGTTTCCAATAACGGAAAAGGGTGGCGCGGTGGCCGCACTCACGCGAGACAACAACCAGGCAACCGCCGTGGCGCTGGGCAAATCGATCAACAATCATGTTTCGTTGTTGTTTGAAGAGGATGCGGCCCTTTTTAAGCAGCTCAAGGTGTCCGTCCAGGGCCGAACTCTGGTTCTCAAAGGTCCCTCTTTTTCGCTATCAGAACTCAAACTGAAAGAGGCCAAGCTAGACACCTTGGAGGCTCTCCGGAATCGAGTAGCGGCCATAGGGGGCGTTTTCGGTGTCCTGGATGGTGAGTTCCAAACCTACCTGTCCGATTGGCAGAGCGCGACCAATGAGGGTAACCCTCGCCGCTACCTGCTGATGGGTGCCGACGATGACGCCCAGGAAGAGTTACCGGGGATGCCGGAATCCGTTTCCAAGGTCGAGGAGCCGGCTCAAACGCCAGAGAAAGACGGGGGAGTCGCGAGCTTCTTCCAAAAGGTCCCCTCCTTTTTCGGTCGTGTACGGAGGTAACCAATGTCGGTACGACTTTTTCCCAAAACCACCGGCAAATCGGTCCGAGACCTGTTGCTGGAATATGGGACCATCGTCCAGAAGGGCGCCTTCCAACCAACCACCCTTGCCGATTTTGAAAGTGAAATCGTGACGGCCGCCAATCAAAAGCTCGTCGACCGAAAGGAGATGGCAGCCCTGCTCGATATCTCCATCTCCACGCTGGATGGTTTGGTGAAAAACGAAAACCTCCCGACCGTCTTGTTGCCATCGGTAGCCGGAAAGAAACGGCCCATCGTGCGCTTCCGGCCTGACCAGGTGATAGAATGGCGGGAACGCCATCAAGCCCTCCGGAAATAAGGAGGGAGCCATGTCTAAACGAGGGACTCCCATGGGAGGACGGTACAAAGGCATCTACCGCAAGGAGATTGGTGGGACAACCGTGTACACGGTTGTCGTCTCCGAGGTCCGCCGCGGCAAGCGCCGTTATGTCACCCGTCGGACCAAGTCGCTCACTCACGCGGCCCAACTGAAGCAACAGCTTGAGGCCAAAAAAACGCTAAAGCAACTACCAGGGTGGGACGATGCGCCCACGCTGGGTCAACTGGTGGAAGACCACTTCATCCCCATGGTGAGCCAAACCAAGTGGCCCGCCGAACCCATTCGCTATCTCAAGGAGCTTGTCAAGTTCTTTGGGTTCGACCGTCGTCTGAAGGAGATCACTTCGGCTCGTGTGCTGGAGTATCGCAATCATCTCAAGCACCAGCGGTGCGGGGGGCTCCGTCGGGGGAAGTTAAACCCGCGGTCCCGAGATCACCGCCTGGCGATGCTGAAGCGTATCCTGGTCGAGGCCAAAGAGGCGGGCTACATATCCATCGTTCCCAAGGTCTCAAAGTTCGGTGGTGTCGGCGTCCGTGTCTCCACGCTGACTCTCGACCAATTCGAGGCGATCTTGCGCCTCATGCCGGAGCCGCCAATGCCTCACAGGGCCATTCTCCTCATGGGCCTGGCCACAGGGCAGCGGCGCACCGACCTACTCAACATGACCCGTTCCCAAATCAAGGACGGGTTTATCGAGTTCAAGAGCAGCAAGACAGGAAAGGTTTTGTTCGCGGATTACCCCCCGCCACTCCAAACCGCGGTGGAAGCGATCAAGCCCAACGATACGATTTGGCTGTTTCCAAATCCCAAGACCAAGCGCCCTTACACGGACCTCAAAAAGCCGTTGACGACGGCCTGCGATGCGCTTGGCATCAAACGCATCACCTTACACGATCTCCGGCGTTTGTGTGCGGACAGGGTCTCCCTCTTGACCAAGGACGCCCGAGTGGTCATGACCTATATGGGCTGGTCCTCCATGCAAATGGTGAACCGCTATACCAACCTCAATAACGCCCGCCTTGGGATTGCCGGCAACATCCTCGGCCAGCTTAATTCCATCGCCGTAGAATCCAAATGATGTACCCCCTGATGTACCCCCTGGGGGTTCCTCATTCAACCCAAATCGTAAGCTATTGAAAATATTGGGATTAAATGGTGCCGCAACCCAGAGTCGAACTGGGGACCTTCGGGTTACGAATCCGACGCTCTACCAACTGAGCTATTGCGGCCTCTAATCCGGCCTATTCTACGCAATACAGTTGGAAATGCAAACCCAATTTCTTGGGCGGGAGCGAAGATTTCTGCCGATGAGGCGCCAGTTCCGCGAGGCCCCGGCCCCCACGAGAGCGCCGGGAGCCAAGCGGTTGGCTCCAAACCAAGGCGCCGAAACCTAATCGTCGATCTCATATCCTTCCGATTTGGTGCAGTCCTTCGGCTTTTTCTTGATTTTTTTCAGACCCAGTGCGTTACCGCCCAGGTTTTTCTGATTCCGGTTGCGGTCCTGTTGGTTTCCCGTTCCACCTTGCTGGTTTCTCATGATTCCCCTCCTTGTTTCGGTCGATTTTTGTTGAAACGAGCGAAGCTACGCTGAAGTCTCTTCCATTTCATGCATCTTGAATTATCTTTGTATGGGTTCATGCTAGCAGAAATCCGCCGATGCAGCCGCCCGTCTCCCTCTATGGCGCAAACGGGTTAGGGACGGGGCCATTTTTTTTCTGTCGCGGCCCGCTCTTTGTGGAATCCGCCGACAGCCCAAGGGCACAGGACGGCTTTTATCTATTCTGCTTTTTGGTTAAACTGAAATACCTCATCATTTTTTCCCCGAACTCGCCTCTTTTGTAGGAGACGCCTTGCACGAAGATCCGCCAACCTCGGAGATCACTCAAATCCTGTTGGATTGGAACCTGGGTGACGCGAATGCGTTGGACCGGCTAATGCCGCTGGTCTTCGATACCCTGCATCAAATTGCCCGTTACCGTTTTGCCGATGAACGCGCGGGTCACACATTGCAGCCGACGGCGCTGATCAACGAGCTCTACATGCGTTTCATGGGAGAGGGCCAACCCAACTGGAAGAATAAGGCTCACTTTTTTGGAGCGGTTTCGGAGATGATGCGGCGTATCTTGGTAGACCATGCCCGAAAATTCCGAGCGGCGAAACGCGGGCAAGACAAGGTCGCGGTCCCAGGCCTGCCCCTGGAAGATATGGCGGCGCCCTCGCGCATCGACGGAGACACGATACTCGCACTCGACAAAGCGCTTCTCAAGCTAAGTAAAATGGACACACGCCAAAGCCGCATCGTGGAATTGCGGTTTTTCGCGGGGCTGTCGACCAAAGAAATCAGCGACATTTTGGAGATCGGCGAACGGACGGTGAAGCGGGAATGGGCCAGCGCACGCGCCTGGCTTTTCCGGGAGCTCGGCTAGGAGGGAGGCCATGCGGTCCGAGCGCTGGCAACGGGTCAAGTCTGTTTTTCTCGAGGCTCTGGAGTTGGAGTCCGAGGCCCGCGCTTCGTTTTTGGCCGAAATCGGCGAGGAAGACCCGGACCTTCTGCGGGAAGTCGCCTCTCTCCTGGAAGCGGACGAACGGTCGGATGGGTTTCTCGAATGGCCCGCACCCAGACACGTCAGGGACGACAGACTGGCGCCAGGCCGCAAAATCGGGCCGTACAAAATCGAACGGGAGCTCGGATCCGGAGGCATGGGCCAAGTCTATCTGGCTACCCGCACGGACGATTTCCGCCAACAGGTGGCCATAAAGCTGTTGCACAAGGGTCTGAACAGCGAGGAGCTCATTCGACGTTTCCACGTGGAACGCCAAATCCTTGCCGATCTGCGCCACCCGAACATCGCCCGCCTCTACGATGGCGGCGCCACGGAAAGCGGCCGTCCCTACCTGGTGATGGAATACGTGGAGGGTCGGCCATTCGACGCCTACTGCCGCGAGCGACGTCTCTCCCTTCCCCAAAAGCTCGCGCTCTTTGGGAAGGTGTGTTCCGCGGTTCATTTCGCACACCAAAATCGCGTGGTTCACCAGGATCTCAAGCCCGCCAACGTGCTGGTCACCGATCGAGGCGAGCCCCTTCTGCTGGATTTTGGCATCGCCAAGATTCTAGAGGCGGAGGCCTCTCCCGGGAACCGCTCCGCGCTGCGTCCCATGACCCATGCATTTGCCAGTCCGGAACAAATCGCCGACGAACCCATCACCACGGCTAGCGATATCTATGCTTTGGGCGCCTTTCTCCATCAGTTACTCACCGGGTCGCCACCACCCAACAAGCAGGCGGCCTTCACGAGCTTCGATGCGTCGATTCCGGAGGATATCGCCGTCATCACCCGCAAGTGTTTGGAACAGGATCAACGAGACCGTTACGACTCGGCCCGCGCCCTGGAAGTGGATCTGGATTTATTTTTGAAGGGATCGCCGATCCAGGCCCGCTCTCATGAGTTGTTCTATGTCTTGGGCAAGAAAATGTTCCGACGCCGGTTTCCACTGGCGCTGGCCGCCATGGCGCTTTTGATGCTTTTTGGCGTTTTGACCTGGGCGGTCCGCCAACGGATCCTCGCGGAGGAGCGCATCCGCATGGCGCGAATTTTCGAACAAAAGGCGGAGCGAATCGAGGCCGCCGTACGCCATGTTCACATGCTGCCCCCGCACGACATCCGCCCGGAC
Source organism: Acanthopleuribacteraceae bacterium (assembly GCA_041940685.1). Lineage (GTDB taxonomy): Bacteria > Acidobacteriota > Holophagae > Acanthopleuribacterales > Acanthopleuribacteraceae > JBGTRP01. Next base: position 15,329 of record JBGTRP010000020.1, on the reverse strand, counting down.
CGGGTCTGGCTCCACAGGGAATTGAATGGAATTCAAGCGCTGACCCATTCCGCGGCGCGGCACACGAGGGATCTGGGCCATTACGCACTGGGCCGCGGCTTCCTGGCGCTGGGAAGGTTCGAGGAAGCGCGCGCCCAGCTAAGCCTCGCTTGGGAAAACGGGTCGCGAGAACCCCAACTCGCGCTGGCGCTTGGACGCGCGCTTGGGGCGCTCTACCAACAAAAGACGCGCGAGGCCGAACGCATTCACAACCCAGAGGAACGCCGGATGCGCATGGCCGACATCGAGGCCCGCTTCCTGGCGCCGGCGGTAGATTTCCTGCAAAAGTACAGCGAGGCGAGCGGTCAGAGCGCGGCTTTTTCATTGGGGCTGCTGGCTTTTTATGAAAAGGAGTACGAGGAGGCGATGGCCGGCGCCCGAATGGCCTACCAACGTCTTCCTTGGCTTTATGAAGCCCGCGAGTTGGAGGGCGACATCTATCTCGCCTGGGCCAATGAGAAGCGAAATCGCGGAGATTTCGAAGCCGCCATGGCGGATTACCGGGCCGCGGAACGGGCCTATGAAGCCGCGGCAACCATTGGTCCCAGCCTCCATTCGGTCTACGCGGCCCTGGGAGATCTGGGACAAGCCATCATGCAGGCGCGGATATACGGGCCGGGCGGCGATCCTCTGCCCGCATTCGAGTTGGGCATGCGCGGCTGCCAGCGGTTGTTGGAGGTGGACCCAGATTCCTGCGAGGCTTTCCGTTTGCAATCGGCGCTTTTTAAACGGCTCTCCGAATTCGAACGCGCCCAAGGGCTCGACCCGCGGCCCAACTTGGATGCCGCAATTAAAACCGCTACACGGGCGCTCGAGCTCTGCCCCTCCGACGCCGAATCACTGAAGCAGTTGGGCGCGGCCAATTACGAGCTCGGCCGGTATCGAGCCAGGCACGGGGGCGATCCCAAACCCTTCTTCGAAAAAGCCAACGATGCCTATGACCAGGCGATTCACATCGATCCCGATTACCAGAGTCATAACAGGCGGGGTCTGATGCTGCGCGCCCTGGCGCTCCACGAGTGGGAACGCGGCGGGGATCCGAAAAATCTATGGCAGGAAGGAATATCGGCATTCGAAGCGGCGATGCGGGCGCATCCCGGCATGGTGGGGGCGCCCAGCAACCTGGGCCTGCTTTGGAACGACCGCGCCGATTTTCTGTTGGAACGGGGCGAGGACCCCGAACCCTTCCTGAACCGGTCGATCGCCTCGCTGGAACACGCGTTGACCATCAGTCCCAAACACGCGGGCGTCACCTACAATTTGGCTCGCGGTTTGTTGGCGCGGGCGCGCCACCGCTTCAGCCGGGGCCTGGATGCAGACCCACAACTGAACCAAGCCCTGGAGACCTACCAGCGTGTCATTCAGCTCCGCCCGGATGTATCCGTGTTCCTTTCCGGGTTGGGGGACGCCCTGTTGCTTCACGCTCAGCTTGCCTGGTCGCGCGGTGAAGATCCGGACCACGCGCTCGCGGGCGCCCACAATGCCTATCTCGACGCGCTGGCCATCAACCCGCGCGAACCGCAAACCATCAGCAACCGGGGCGAGGCGTTGCTGGTTCAGGCGACCTTTCATACCGCTCGCGGCCTGGACCCCACCGATCTCCTGAAACGAGCTCTCATGGAGCTTTCTCTTGCCTTGAGCCTCAACGCCAATCTTCCGGAGGCGCCGCGGGTCTGGGCTGAAGCGGTGCTTTTACAGGCGCGCCATCAATGGGAGCAAGGGCTCGACCCCGGGGGAAAGCTAGAACTCGCGGAGGAGAAATTGGCGGCATCCATCTGCCTCAATTCCAATGATTTTCTTGCCCATCTGGCGTATGCCGAGGCTTTTCTGTTTCACGCGCGAAGCGCTTGGCAAAAACAACAAGACCCTCGTCCCTGGTTTCACCGAGCGAAAGATTCGCTGGAGAAAGCGGCTGTTTTGAACGACATGGATGCGGCCTCCCATCTGGCAATCGCCCGTTGGGCCAATTTGCGCGCGCAATGGGCCGTGGAGAAGGGGGAACCCACCCAAGCCTACCTCGATATGGGGAAAACCGCGGTGGCCAAGATCTTGACCGACCGACCGGAACATTGGGAAGCCCTGGCCATGCGCGGCATGCTTTTTCTGCTCGAGGCCGAGGCCTACAAGAGCCCAAACAAGCGCGGCGGACCAGTCAGCCAGGCGGCTCGTGATTTGGATCAAGCCCTTGCCGGCAATCAAAACCTGGTCTGGGAATACGGCGCTTACCTGGAGCGCGCCAAGGCTTATGGAAGCTCGCTTACTCGCTAAAAACTAAAGACTTACACGCTTGAGTCAAGGTTTTTTCACATTTTTTGGCCCCATATTCCGAGGATTTGCGCCACTAAGGGCTGAAAGCGGGCGGAGAGGCGCACAAATGGATATGCGATAGCCCGCTCTCTGGCCCCCACGCCGTTCAATGGCTCTCCGATCCTTGAGCCTAGAGCCCATCCTGAAACAACAAAATTCACCACCGAGAGCACGGAGAAAATACAAAGAATTTTCTTTATTTAATGGAAATTAAATAGCTTGTACAACTTTCTTTCGTGTGACTTCGTGTTTTTCGTGGTTAAAAAAAACGCGTTTCTGGGCAGGCCCGAGCCTAATGAATGAACGCGGAGGCATTTCCAAGGGCCAGAGTCTGGAAGCGATTCAATGCTATCCGCTACGGAACTGGAACCGGAAAATTTGGGGATTGGCAAGCCCGCCCCGCTATCCATGCCAGGATCAAGCGGAGGCTGAGGCTCCGCCGCCCTTTCACATCACCGCCGTCTGAAACCGGCATGCATGAACTCGTGTCCAAAGGGCTTGGACACCACGGGATAGGAGTCCGTGCGCAATCGAAAAATTTGGAGGTATGAAAATGAGACAAGCAAAATGGGGAATCTTCTTTCTTTTTTTGAGCCTGGGTTTCCACGGAAGCCCAGCCCGGGCCGCGAGCCCGGCTCACTTGACGATCGAGGAATTCGTAACCGCTTATTACCATGGTTTTCTCGGCCGGGATCCGGACGCGGGCGGCCTTCAGCACTGGAGCAACCAACTCCGCACGAGGCGCAACACGGGGGAAGGCGTGGCTTATGGCTTTTTCTACAGCCAGGAATACCAATCCAAATTCGCAAACATCTCCAACCAGGATTTTGTAATTAAGGTCTACAACGCCATGCTGGGACGCCGGCCAGACCCTAGCGGACTGAATAACTGGGTGACCCACCTCAACAATGGCAAAAGCAGGAAATGGGTGATCGGCCGCTTTGCCCGCTCACGGGAGTTCATCGTCCGCGCCCTCGGAGCTGGGGTGATTCCTTTCTGGGGCCATTCGGGTTCGTAGCAGAAACCCGGTTGGAATAAAACCCTAACCCGTTGACAACCCATCGCACAACGCCCAAGGGCGGTTCTTCTTCCCGGGGGATAGAGGAACCGCCTTTTCGCATTCCATAACCAAAGCCACCCTTCTTTCGCGATTCAGCGAACCTGCGGGTTAGGCGCAGAATAATCTGGTGACAACAAACCAGGCGCCGCGAAGGGGATCATCCTTGTGGCTACTTTAATGATGCCCCTTGTCGGTCATGATCTCGACCGCGCGGGTCTGCCCGCTATTGCGAGCGAGCTCCAAAGGTGAGTGTTTCTGGCCGTGGCGCGCGTGGGGATCGGCGCCCGCTTGCATGAGCGCTTCTACCTTGAGAGGGTTGCGCATTTCAACCGCAAGGTGAAGCGCGGACCTACCCTTGCCATCCACAGTCTCGGGAACGGCTCCGGCATTCAGCAGCACTCTCAGGATGACCGGACTCTCAGAGACCAGGGCCAGAAAAAGTACCGGCGCTTCTCCATACAGGCCATTGGGATTGGCGCCGTTCTCCAAGGCGACCTCCATCCAGCGGGTTTGGTTAAACTGGATCCCTCGATGGAGTTGGATTTGAGGCGGCAATGATTGAAATTCGAGTTCGGAAGGCCGCACAACCGGAATGGAAACGGGTTCGCCCTGGCGCCGCTGCAGCCAGTCGTAGGCATCGATACGAAAACGCATCAGCATATAAGCAATGAGGCACACAATGAAAAGGACGCCCAAGATTAATGCATGACCGAGGTTTAAAAATTTGCGCGCGCGTTTCGAGGGCGCCTGGTTGTTGAACATGGCATGCATCAGCGCCTGGTCCTTGGCATCCGGGTCCTCCAAAATGGACGCGTGCAGGGGATGATCCGGATTGTCCGCGGCATGCAACGCGGCCTCGAGGGCGATGTGAAGCGCGGCCAATCCTTCTGGATCGTCTTTCAGTTCGCTCGCCTTTTTTCGAAAAGCCTTTTCGATCCGCTTTTTTTCTCGATTGGGTTCGATGCCCAACACCTCCCAAACAGGGTCCATCGCCACTCCTCACCATTGGATGTGGCATCATCCTATCACCCTTAACTTGGAAGCACTAAAAAATAGGCGTTCGTAGCGGCAGATCCAATTGTTTTCAGACTTCAAGATCCTCGGCTAGCGCGGCTCTTTGGGGTTCCGTGAGTTTGGTTTCGGTATTGAGAGATTCGAAATCACAGCCGATTGCCACGGGCGTCTCGCCCTTTACGTCAAACTTCAAATACTGCACCGAGGAAAGGCGGGTCTCGCCCACCTGGCGAGGATCGAAGCTGGCGCGCACCTTGGCGCCGTCGCGCATCCGCAGGTACAAGTATTCCGGCAGGCCCAACCATTGGGTGAGCAGGCGATTCCGCTCCGCCTCGGTCTCGATTTCGATCAGCAGGGTGCAGCCCAATTCGCCGGGCCCACCCAGAAGCTCGTTGTAGGTTTGCAACTCGTGAAGAATGTCGGACTCGCGCACGATGCGTTCCACGCGCATCATTTCCTGGACCTGGTAACGCACGGTGATCCGGTTTTCGAAAAGAAAGGTGAGGTGCTCGCCCACGTGTACCCGACGGTCCGCCTTGGCCTTCAACGCCTCATCGCGAATCGTATCCCTGCGGTCCGTATAGGTTTGGTAATCCAGGAGCTCTTCCCGGGCAACATGCTTCATGATTCGGTCTCCGCGGCCAACTCTTTCGGAAGCGTTCGAGAGAAACCATCCTCGCGATAGGCCTTGGCCAATACGGACATGGGATGCAGGGCCTTTTTCCCCGCATGTTGTTGGAACTGAATCGCGGCCAGGGGACAGTCGGTCACCCAAACCTCGGCCTCATGCTGTTTCATTCCCTCGAAGGCGTTTTTTCCGGCTTTGCGTGAGCTCTCGAAACTCTCCACTTTCATGGCGTAGGTGCCGTCATGGCCGCAGCACTCCAGGGTAATCTTGGGTTTCACGCCGGGAATTTTGCGCATCAAGTCCCGGCCCTTGAAACCCACCGCCTGAGCGCGCAGATGACAGGGCGCGTGATAAGCGACGGCCTCGCCCGGCGTGCTCTTGAACTCGGTGTTGAAGCGTTCCTGCTCGCGTATGGACCACAGGTGTTCGGAGGGATCCCGAACCGCATCCGCCAATTTCTTGGCCTGTTCACGATGCTCCCTGGGCAACAATTCCGGGTACTCGCGCCGCATCATCATGGCGCAGGTGGGATTGATGGCCAACACCTTGGCGCCCTTTTCCACGAAGGGCATCAGGATGTCCATGTTATGCAGGGCCCAGGCCCGCGCGGTTTCCAAATCCCCGCGTTCCCAGACCGGCATGCCACAACACTTGAGGCCCTTGACGCAGGCCGTGGAGACCTGGTTGCGGTCCATGACGGCCAGGGTGTCCCGACCCAATTGCGGCTCGTTGTTTTGCACGTAACAGGTCTGAAAAAGGACCGTCTCGGGCTCTCCCTGCTCCAGGGGTTTCTGCTGGATGCGCCCCTCAGATTCGGCCCAACGCTCAAATGTGGTCCCCGCGAAGTCGGGAAGTAGTTTCTCCCGGTGAACGCCCAACAGCTTTTCCATAAACCATCGATGCAGGCGGTTGCGGTTGAGCCGATTGGCGAGGCCCAGACTCGCGCGGGCGGCCTTGCCCGTCTGGTCCGCACGGGCCAGTAGCTTATCGCGGGGGCGAATGCCATCTTTTTTGGCCTTGACCGCTTGGTAGCGGTGGACCAAGCGGGGAAAATCCAACTGAAATTCGTGGCCGTCTCTCGGCGTGTAGGGGCACTGCACCTCGCAAAGCTTACATTGAAAACACTGGTCCATGATGCTTTTGGTTTCACCGGAATCGATGCCATGCACATCGCCATCGTGTCGTTCATCTAAAAGCCTGAAAAGCGTGGGAAAACTGTCGCAGTATTTGAAGCACATGCGACAGCCATGGCAGATCTCGAAGGCCCGCGTGACTTCTTTTTGCAGGGCTTCGGGTTCCCAATATTTGGCTTCTTCCGGATCGTAGCTCAGCCCATCCGTGGGTTGGTAGGAAACGGGCATTTGTTTTTCAGCCATGGACTCCTCCCTGTTCGCCGATTTCAGTCAGGATCAAAAAGCATGATTCCGATTCCTTCCTTGCAGGATTCAGGATATGCTGATCCCCTTTGTCCGCCAGCTCTTGAGCCGGCTCAATTAGAGAGGCGAAAGCGGGCCATGGGCAAGACGACCGCGCTTTCCCCAGGGGAGCCGGCATCAAATGTACCGCCACGAGGGGCCGCGATTCGATATGAATCGGAGCACGACCTCAAGGCGGATTGAATGGCCGTGGACTAGCGATCAGGAAACATTGGCGAGGAAACTGGAGAATCGGCCCGCATGAGACTTTTCAGCCTTGGCCAGGGTTTCAAACCAATCGGCGATTTCGTCAAAGCCTTCTTCCCGCGCGGTCTTGGCCATGCCGGGATACATGTCCGTATACTCGTGGGTTTCTCCCGCTACCGCGGCTTTCAGGTTATCGACGGTATCGCCGATCGGCAAATCCGTGGCCGGATCGCCCACCCGTTTCAGGTAATCCAGATGTCCGTGCGCGTGCCCGGTTTCACCCTCGGCCGTTTCGCGGAAGTTGCTGGCGATATCCGGATAGCCCTCTACATCCGCAATTTTGGCAAAGTAGAGATAGCGCCGGTTGGCCTGAGACTCGCCCGCGAAGGCGGCCTTTAGGTTTTCATGGGTTTGACTGCCCTTCAGATCACGCATATTTCTTTCTCCTTTGTTGCTTTGTTTCAATCAAATCCACCCCGCGAGGCGGATTCTCTTCTCTTTTCGGTAGCCCCATTGTAAATTCTTTTAAGGAATGCATACACCTTTTTCGTTCATTTTGAGGAAATGCCCCGAGCCCACTCCGTTTCATCCGGCGGGCCCGGTTCCGGCGGAGCAAGGCTCGGCGCATGCTCTAACCTCCCTTGAGTAGACGCCCGAAACGGTTCTCCGGGCGGCTCTTGCTGGCGGGCTCCATTCCAGCTACCAGGGATATCCCAAATTTCATACAAGAGTTGAGCCAACCAACGACCCTGGCAGAACGCCATGGGGGCAGACGGGTTACAGAATTTTCACCGCTCAAGGATCAAGGGAAATCGCTAAATACAACGCTTGAAATCATGATATAAAATGGTTTTTCGGCCGTATTTCGACTGGGACGAGCTAGCGGAGAATGGGAAGGCCGGCTGGCGCCATGAATCCGTGAAGCTGATGAATCCCATAGAAAAATGCCCGCCGCAACATGAGGATTGCGGCGGGCGAACGGTCGAGTCAAGGAAAGTACTGAGGAATGAACTCTTCTGGCAAACGTTTAAAACGATTGATTGGATGTAGGCAGAACGCTTGGCTCCATCGAGGCGCCGAAGATGGCAAATCTCCGGCAAGGGGTCCCGGAAGGCTCGTGAAGGCTTGATGGATTGGTGCGATAAGTTGAGCCCACACGAGCATTCCGGTAAAGGGAGGAACTCTGAAAATGCACGCGAGTGCGCGTTTTTCGGAATTGGCGCCGGGCGAAAAGGCCCCGCCGGGCGTGGGCGACATGCCATCTCCTCGGCCCACGAAAAGAGACGATTGAAGCCCACGCCCGACGGAATCGCCACTGTCGCCGGACATGGTTGGCGGAAATTGAATGCAATCCGATCCGTTTTGAATGGGGTTACACGAAAGTTTTCCGCCCTGTACTTGCCCTAAAGGGATGTTTTTAATAAGGGTTCACGGACTCCTCTACATTGATTAAGCCCCAACCCAATTGGCGCCGGTAGCGCGGGTTGAGATGGTTAAGGCTGGTGGCGGTGCGAAACATGTGATGGACCAGCCGGTTGGTAGAAACCCAATAGTAGCGTTCGAACAATAAGGCAGCCTGGCCGGCGACCATGGGCGCGGCCATGGAGGTTCCGGACCGGTGGACGAATCCACCGCCGGGAAGGGCGCTCAACACATCATCGCCCGGCGCGCAAACATCCACATCCCTACCGTAGTTGGCATAGGCCGCCTTTTGGAAGCCGCGGTCAACCGCGGTCACGGTGACCACAAAGTTTTCGGTTGCCGGATACGACAGGAATGGACTGTTCTCGTTACCGGCGGAGGTCACGATTAGGACGTCATGGCGCGAAGCCCGTTGAATCCACTTGCGCAAGGTCCGCGAGGGTTGGGGAACGCTCATGCTCAGATTGATGATATCCGCGCCTTGCCGCAAGGCGTACTCGATTCCCCGCACAATGTCGAAAAGCTCGGCCTCGCCATCGCTGTTCACAACCCGTATGGGGAGGATATTTACACCGGGCGCCACCATGGAGATGATCCCGGCCACGTGGGTGCCATGCCCCCAGCCCTCGTCATAAAGGCCGTTTCCATTGGTGTCCAACCACTGACGCTCCTCACTGGGGTCCTCGTCATCGTCGATGAAATCATAACCGTTCAGCGCGATATTGGGACTCAAAAAAGGATGTTTTGTATCCACCCCCGTATCCAATACCGCGACGGTGATTCCCGAACCCCAGGCATACCTCCAGGCGCGGGAGGCTTGAATCTGATCCAAAAAATCCTGCTCGTAAAGCGCCTCGAAGGAGAGCTCGTTGGGGTTACCGCCTTCCCCTTGGTCTAAAACCATGATTGCCCGTTGGTCGATCTGGACAGCGGCTTCCCGCGCCACCAAGACGGTGTTTTGGTTTTGCTCGCACCCCGTGAGGCCCGGTAAGGAATCCACCTGACGCATCAGTTCGGCTTCGGTAAGCTCGGAACGGATTCGACATGCATAAGTCTGTTGCCCATTTAATTTTTTATAGGAGGTGAAACCGCAATTCTGGCGCGCATGGTTGAAAGAGGATTGGTTCGCGAACTTGAGGATCAAGTCATGTTCCCGGGCGAGAAGAGGCATGCTCACCAGCAGCCATAGGAATAATCGAGTCGGAGACATTGCCGCTCCTACACGGGGAGAAATTCATCACTTCAGCGGTCTAGAGCTTTAAGTGTCAAAAATGTCACGCCATGATACATCTTTTTAATTTTTTTTTGTTTTTTCATGCCAGGCGACACGCCTTCCAGCCGGTTCAGTTGAATCGGAAAGGGATCGCCGGCCTCTGGTTACGAGATTCCAGATGCCAGATCCAAGGCGGCAAGCGAGGCCGCTCCCTGGCCCGGCCAGGCCCACGGGCTCCCTTTGGGAGGGAAAAAGGTCTCCGGTAGAGGCGCCCGGCGTCAGGGTTTGCCGAACAGGCAAAAGCCCGACCAATAGCTGGGATGGGGCAGAAGTTTCATCATGGCAAGGCATGCCCGCCGGTAGGCCTCGACAGGCCCCCGGTCGAGGTGGCGGTAGAAGCAGGCCATCCAACGGCCGGTAGCCTCATCTTCAAGGTCCCAAAGCCCGGCAAGCACCTGCACGGCGCCCGCTGCGAAAAAATCGATCAGGAATCCATAGGGTTCGTTGCCGGCCAAGATGGAAATCGAACCGCTCTGGCAAGCGGCCAGGTTGATGAAGGGTCGATTGAGGCGCATGCCCTGAATTTCGAAAAGCGATAATCTCCGACCCGCGAGACCGAGGTAGGAGGCGCGCGGATTGCGCTTATCGAAATAGCAATGCCCCGCGAAATGAATGAATCCGGAGGCCGCGATCCGCTCCAGGGTCCGAGGTCCGAGGCTATGGAGGACACGCGCACTAGGATAGAGCTGGCGAAGCGCCCTTCGCTCCTCGGCCGTGGGATCTTCCTCGCGTTCCGAAAAGAAAAACAAGGGATTTTCCAGGCGGGCCGGCTTTTTTTGCAGGGAAAAATAGAGTGCCGGCCAATTGGGGCTCATACTGATCCCATGAGTGGTCAGGAGCGGTCGACCTTTCCAGCGCAACAAGGCAAAGGGAAAGCGTTGTAGGGCGCCGTGGGGGATGAAAATCACATGACTGTAACGGCTGAGCCCACGGGGCAGAAGAAGCGCGTGAATAGGCTCCAGAATGGCCTCCATTCTCGCGGTCCGGTCCACCAATCGATCGGCGAGGATATGGTAAAGCTCGTTGAGTTCCGCTTGAAACCGCGGGTGAAGCTCCAATTGGACGCCACGCAATCGAGTCCGATCCAGCTCCAACCGGTAGAGCACCCGGTCCCGAAGAAAGTAGGCCACCGCCAGATGCCCCTCGGGCAGGTATTTCTGCACTTCCCGGTGGGAGAGGTCGAAGGGGAAATACAGCCCCAGCCGCTCTTCATCCCGCATGCGCCGGCCGAGGCCTCTCCACGCGAGCCGAGCCTCCCGCTGAGATTCCAGCAAGGCCTCCATCTCGACCGCGGAAAACTCCGGGTTCTTGCTGAGAGCATGGCGTTTTCGCTCCAATTGAAGGAGCCGCGATTCAAGCCGTTGTTTTTCCAGCAGCGTGGGTTCCGCGCGGTTGAGGATCGGCGGCAGCCGCTCAAGCTCGGACAGTCTTTCGGAAAAGCGGCGGCTTCCACTGAGCTCCAAAATTTTAAAGATATGGGCCACCGAGCGCGGGCTTTTCCATTGAAACAGCCACTCTATCAAGGTTTCATAGATCCGCACCTTGTCCTCGAAAAAGCTTTCCCGCTGATCCTCGGACAGGATCGATGCGCGGCTCTCCTCTAAAATCATGACCGCCTCGCGGCGGTTGTCGATCGCGCGTTTGAGCTGCCTCCGCCCGTACCAGTAATCGCTTACCAGCAACAGCGCCCCGACCCGAGCGTGAAACCCGATGGGCGTTTTCAGCAGCCCGCGCACCCGCTGAAACTCGGCCTCGCCTGGCGGCCTCCGGCGAAGGCGATGGAGGTTCAACAAACAACGCAACTCGGGCTCGGGCAATCCTTCCTCAACGAAAATTGCGCGGGCGGCCTCCAACAGTTCCTTGGCTCGCTCCGGTTCTCCCGCGCGGCGACGGTAGTTCCCATGCAGCAGCAGGCACAAGCCGAGGTAGTAGCGGTTATTTTCCCGCTGAAAAATGGCCTCGGCCTCATCCAGAAAGACCTCCCCCAGGATTTCATCCCCTCCGGCCAAGGCCGCGCGCGAGGCATGGTAGTACACCTGGCCGGTTTCATAGGCCATCTGCAGCTTCGAAAATTGGCCGATCAAGGCTTCGGCCTCCTCCAAGGCGGCCTCAAATTGGTTTAACCGGATTTTGAGTAAAAACAAATCCAGATTACACAGGGCGGAGCCCACCAGATCGTCGCCTTCGCCGTAGGCTTCCCGCGCCGCCACCAGAAGCGTCTCCGCCTGAAAATATTGACCTAAGATCGAAAAAAGGTAGCTTTGAGCCTGGAGTACATGGGCGCGGTAGAGGGTAGAACCCCGTTTCTCGAAAAAAGCCAGCGCCTTTCGATAATGGGACTCGGCCTCGCTGAAGCTATTGACGCAGACCAGCACATTGGCCAGGTTGTAGGCCACGATGCCTTCCATTTCGGGATCGTGGACGAGTAATTGGGAGGCCTTGTCGAACTGGTCCAGCGCGGCCGAAAAACGATTCAGGCGATGCTCCAAGTTTCCCAGGTTGATATATACCTTGAGCCGTTCCCGCCGGGAACAGGAACGATCCTCCAAAATTTCACGGGCATGGGCGCGCGCCTCATGGTACCGGCCACAGTACATATGAGCCGACAACAGAGTGCGCAAACATCGGTTGACGCCGGGTCGATCGCCCAATTCCCGGAAATCGTTCAACGCCAGGGTGGTCCACTCGACGGCCTCGGGAAAGTTGGAGCGGGTATGGTAGTAGCGCCCAATCAACCGACGGCCGCGCGCCCGCTCATGGGACTCAAGCCTGGGCAAGGCGGAACGCAACCGGTCCACCCAAACGCCCGCGCGGTTCACATTCAAGGAAAGTAGCTCAAGAAAGCGGTTTTCCCACTCGTCAAAGGAAAGCGGCTCGCCTCCGCTTTCGCCTAGCTTCTCGCGGCCCCCGTTGACTCCCGCAAATCCAGCTTCGGAATCCAAAGGCTTTCCCCTTGATGGTCGAAAGCCAAAGTATACCACCCGGGCGGAACCGCCTGAAACTCGAATTCACCGGCGCGGATCGCGGAGCCGAACACGATTTCCTCGCCAAAAAGCCTAACCGGCGCCTCCTCCATACCCGATGCGTAACCCCAGAGCCGGAATCCATTGGCTTCCCTACACGATTCCAATTCCACGAACCGATCCTTCCGGTATTCGAAAACCTGTTTGGTCCCGCCGGTGGTTTCCCCCGCGCGAAGTTGAGCGCCATCGGGAGGTTTGACCCGAAAAACGCGGGATTTTCCCCTGGCAGCAGGAAAGATCGAAGCGCCGCGATCCACTAGATCGTCCGGCACCGTTCGGCTCCTATCCAATTGTGCAATATTGCGGATGCACCGCCAAAAATGAGAGGGCTCCATGGCACTATCCTTCATCAAATATTGCAGGCCGAAGGCATGAATTTGTTTCGCGAATGCCTACCGCGCGAAAACCGACGTCCCGATCCCGATGTCCGGACCCTTGAAGGAAAACCCGTGGGTTCTGCTCCAAGCGGCTCCATATCGAAAGTGCTTCACGACAACCATTTTGATACATTTTTCTCATCCACGCCGAGTTTTTTAAGTATTTTTTTCAACTTCGCAAGACAGCGGTTTCGCGTAGGACCCACGGAACCCATCGCCAGCCCTAACTTTCCAGTAATCCTTTTGTAGCTCGATTCATCCGTCTCATAAAAAAGCATGGTTAACAATTCGCGACACTTTTCATCCAAACGGGCCATTGCCTGGCGGATTTTGAATTGCTGCAGGGCCAACACCAAATGATCATCCGCATGGGGGCGCTGATCCTCGATCTCAAACTCGCCCGGGAGTTCCGCATAGGCCTTGTCCTGGTTCATTTGCCGCCAAGTCAGCCGGCGCGCCACCCTTGATATCCAGTAGGAGAGATCCTCCACTTGCTGTATTTTTTCCAGGTTTTGGTAGAGCGCTAACAGGGTTTCCTGAAAAACTTCTTCCCGATCGGGCGCGGACAAGGTGGCGCTGGCGGGAAAGTGATAGATCAGCTTTTTATAGCGCTGGACAAGGCCATACCAGGCCATCTCATCACCCTTGAGACAGCATTCGACCAGGTAACGATCGGTTTGTTGCCACAGCTCCTTGTACAGAACGACCCCCTTCCCGGTCACCACACCGCTCGGTAAACCAAACGTCGCCAATCCAGCCTGACGGCGCCCCGGTATCGAGGGCCCCCGCATCACACCCGCGCGCCCTCGGCTGAAACCGCTTACGCGGCTCACACGAACGATACGTAAACCAAACCCTTCGAAGACGCCCTGGCTGAAAACGGCCCTTATTTTAGCATCCCCAACATCTTTCTTTTGTGTCTTAAGGCACTTAGGGCCCTTCAAACCGGCGGCCGAAAATGGGACAAACGCTTGGTTCCGGATGCTAAAACCGGCTGGCCGGGCCGGGCGCTGGGAGGGTAAGCGCCCGGGTTTCGCCGAACTTGGGAAGACCGAGGTTCGCGGATAAGGACGGCAATTTCATGAAAATTCGCCGAGAATTGAACCTATTGAATCTAGTGGCGGACATACCCCGAAACGCAATGAAGCGCGGGGCCGAGCCGCCAGGCACCTTCCACGGGGATAGGGGAAAAAGCCTCGTTGGCCCAAGGCCGTGCCGAATTGGCTTCACGGACGCGGCGCTGGACTCCGGTCCGCCCGGCCGGCGGAATTGCGTTTTCAATCCAATTCAAAAGGAGCACCATGAAATTTCTAAAAGCAAACCTTCTTTTTTGGATCTTTTTCCTTTTTTCCCAGGTCGGGTTGGCTCAGGCCCACACCCTGCTCAACTTTCCCCAAGGCAAAAACGGAAAGTTCGACGCCTCCCTCGATCAAGACCGATGCGAATTGACCATTACCGTCCGGGTCTGTTTTGATTTCGTGGACGGCAAAAGCCGTTCCCGTCAATGGCCTAACCAGGCGGCTAGAGACAGCTTCAAATCCGGTTATTTGAGCGCGGTTCCCGCTCATTGGAGCGGCAAATTTGTCTTGAAGCCCACCAAGGGGACCAAGGTCCCCTGCGAGCAGATCACGGTCGTGGTCCGGGTGATCGAGGACAATGAGAACCCCCACTTCAAATTAAAGGTCCGCTATTACGAGAAGCACCAGGACAGCAAAACCAAAAACAGAAAAACCGTGAAGCTGGACAACAGAGACCTGGAAGAGCGGTCCCGTTCCGTCAGCGGTAAAAAATACAAACAAACCGGCGCATTACACGAGTTCGGCCATATGATCGGGTTGGGGGACAACACCAGCACCGAACCCCCGGCATCAATCATGAACTCCGGCAACCAGGTATTGCCCCAACACTACCAGACCTTTGGCAACGCGGTTTCCACCATGACAGGCGGTGGCGGCTGGCAAGGGAGCGTGCCATGAAATACCAAAAGATTCAATTGACGCCTAGGAGACATGCCATGATCAAAAGACTTCCTCTATTTTTGGGCGGCTGTATCCTGCTCGGTCTCCTGGCCGGAACGGCATGGATGCGGCCCCAATCCACCGCCGGTGATTTTGCTCTGCTTTACGAGTATTCCGCGGTTCAAACCTTTGACGTGGACCTCAACCAACGCTGGCGCATCGACGCCGATGGCCAGCTATTTCATGTCGATGAGGATGGCTCGCAAGGCCTGCCTCACCATCCGGCCTTTTATACGGAAAACGAGATGCCGACCACGCCGGAGCTAACGCTTTCCAGCGCGGCCATGGATGCGATCTCACAAGCGATCGACGACAATGATTTCTTCGAACTGCCCAGCTATCACGCGGACCAGGATGCCGAGGACGGCGCCTTGGTTCGATTGACGATCAGCAAGGATGGGCGAATTCACGCGGTTACTCTGCTCAACCAGGATGAGGACGCGATCCACCTCCTGATCGATGCCATCAACGATGAGTTGCCGGAGGATTTGGCGCTTCTCCACGTGGATTGGGAATAGGGCGCTGCCGGGCAATGGAAAAAGGAGT
>JBGTRP010000019.1:0-21626 GCA_041940685.1 Acanthopleuribacteraceae bacterium | reverse complement strand
CTCGCTGGCCTCTTGGCGCTTTGCTCGTGCAGCCTCGTCGTGGGACTTCGGTGCCTCGCGCACGCCCCGGACGCTCAGCATCTCCCGAAGGTCTCGCATCTCGTCTTCAGTCAGACTACGTTTGACCTTCTTCTTGGACCATTCCTGGTGCATGCGGATGTCTGCTTCGAGGTCGAAGTCCTTCAATGGTTGATTTTGCTCCGTGGCGACGTGAATCAGCCAGGGAATGTTCAACAAGAGGTGGTTGACGCCGTCAAAGTGGCCGAGTCGGTTTCCATGGATATAACCGGAAATGTTGAAAACCGATCGAAGCTGGGGATGCCCTTCCGCGGCCAGGACCAGGGCGCAGTAGGCCAGGTAGGATGAACCCCACATGCCGATCTTGCCGTCGCACCAAGGTTGCTTCGCGATCCAACTCAAGGTCTGCCCGCCATCCTCGCGTTCATGCAGCAGGGGTTGGTAGGTTCCCTCCGACTCGAACTTGCCCCGGGTATCCTGAACCACCACCGCGTAGCCGGATCGAGCCCAGGATTCGGCCATGGTCTGGAACTGCCATTTGCCGTAGGGCGTGCGAATCAGAATGGTGGGCCATGCGTTTTCGCGGGAGGGCAAGTAGAGATCAGAGGCCAGGCGAACGCCATCCGACAGCACTGTCGCCAGAGGTTGTTTGACCATGGCGTCCGTGGGTTGAGCCCAAAGGATTCCAGGAAAAAGCATGCCCAGGATCAAGCCTATCCGCCAACGATTCTTCATCCGCCCCTCCTTGGATGTGGATCCCGGATTTGCCGGGCCACTCGCTTTGTGAGGGAATGTAGAAGCCGGCGTCGGATTCGCCAAAGGAAATCCGACCAAGGGTAAGGGCGGGGTGGTGGCCGGTAGGAAATGCTGGATCAGTGGTTGATTGGCGATGGGTTTAGGAGCGCTTCTTTGGCCTTAAATCCTTGACGATGCGAAAACCCACATCATCGAAACGCGCATCCGGCGGCTCGGCTCGCCGCAGGGAGCAGGAAATATTTTTGCGCGAAACCGTAAAGGAGCCGCCGCGCAGCACCCGTTGAGATCCGGCTCGCGCGGGCCTCGATCCCGGGTCCGAATCCCGGGGAGGATAGGGCGCATAGGACGAGTCCGTCCAATCCCAAACCCCGCCCAACATCCCGTACAGTCCGAAGCGATTGGGTTTCTTGGCTTCCAGGTCCAAATACCGGTCCGCGCTGTTTTCCAGCGACCAAATATGGGCGTCGGCTTCAGCCGGATCTTCAAAATAATAGCGGGACTCGCTGCCGGCCCGGCAGGCGTATTCCCATTCGAATTCCGTGGGTAAGCGGAAGGGTTTACGCGCGATGGCGGCATACCAGGCCGTGTAGGCGAGCGCTTCCTCTTGGCTGATCCTCACCGCGGGATCCTTATCATTGGGAAAATGGGGCGGCCTCTCATAGTTGGGGTCGAAGGCCTGGTATTGTTCGTTGGTAATGGGAAATTTGCTGATGTAAAATGGCTCCAGCTCCAGCTTGAACTCGGGCTGGGCATCTTCCTCGGGCCCGCCGATGGTTATCTCCCCGCCGCGCACCAGCCACAGCAGGGTACGGGGATAAGATGTATAGCGAAGGTTCTTGTCCAAACCATATTCCTTTTGCAAAATACAAGGTTTCAGGCAGGGCGAGGATATCATGACTTCCGACGCGGGGTCGACCGGTGCAAATTAGAGTCCAGCCAGAAACGGCAAAATTCACCACCGAGGGCACTGAGAAAAGACAAAAAGCATCGTTAGTTTTTGATTTTAAATAGCTTATGCGGCCTTTTTCCTCGTGGTTTCGTGTTTGTTTTGGTTCGAAAAAATGCGTTTCCAGGCGGGTGCAAATTAGGAAATATAGAAAAAAATGAGGGCCGCCCACGATAATATTTTTAATGTTGTAAACCTTGTTTTGCGTTTGTTATTCCTTAAATATTGGCGAATTCTAAAAAGTTGTCTAAATTTAGGATTAGCGAGGCGGCCAATTGGCGGGCGAGCTTCAAGAAAGATCCCCAAGCCAAACCAGGAGCATCGTTCATACAAGACCGAACGGCCGAGGCACTGCCCGTTGCCGCCTCGCACTTTCTCAACGGGCGGCATCGCTAGCTCGCCAAAAATTTTGGTAAGAGGCTAAGGCTTGCGGGGTAGCGAATCCCCGGGTTCGTACCAGCTCACATGCGCTTGATAGAACACGTGAGCCGAAGGTTTGCGGTCTATTTCGCCTTCCATATTTGCGAGCGCCACATGCATTTCGCCCGGCCAGCGCGAGGATTGGAAGAACATGCTGCTGCCGCATTGGCGGCAAAAACCGCGCCGAGCCTCGTCCGAGGAGGCGTACCAGCCCAGTTGCGCTTCGCCCGCCACGACCTTGAATCCGGTTTCGGGAACCCCGATCCAGGTGACGAAGGCCGCGCCATGAGCGCGCCGGCACATCCCGCAATGACAATGCGCGCACCATAGCGTGGGTGGCCGCAGCTCGAAGCCAACCGCCCCGCAAAGACAAGAGCCTTTGAAGGTATGGATCTCGGTCATAGGCGCTCCCCATGTAAAGCCTCTGCTCGGGAGTTGGGAGACTGGGGCGAGCCCGATCCGGGAAACCGGACGGGCAGGTTTGAGTCCGCATTCATACGGGCGACCCCTACTCCGGCGGAGGAAGCGGGCCGAAGGCGACCGGGGCCTCGGCGGCCAGGTAGCCGAAAACCGCGTAAGCGGCCACGTTTTGGTTCAGGGCCTTGGGGTCGATTTTATCCAGAGTGTCGTTGTCGGTGTGATGCCAGTCGAAGTAATCCGAACCATCCTGCAGCAGGCTCACCGCGGGCATTCCCAGCCGCCTCATGGGACCCAGATCCGCACCGCCCGCGCCGGGTTCGGGTTGTTTTACAATGCCCAGTGGTTCCAGCGCCGCGGCAATTTGCTCGATCGCGGGCAGAGCCGTTTCCAAAACTTGCGCGCGGAAACCCCAAATGCGGCCCGCGCCGAAATCCGATTCCGAGGCCAGCGCATGCTGGGCCAGGGTCGCGCCATATTTTTGCGCGTAGGCGCGCCCGCCGAAGATGCCCTGTTCCTCGTTGGAGAACAACACCACCCGAATGGTTCGTCGCGGTCGGCTTTCCAGCCCCGCGATCAGGTGGGCCGCCTCGATCACAATGGCTACCCCCGCGCCGTCGTCGACCGCGCCCGTCCCCTTGTCCCAGGAATCGAGATGGGCGCCCAGCAACACCACTTCTTCCGTCTTTTCACGGCCATGAATTTCCCCGATTACATTGGCCGAGGAAGCGGTGCCTTGCATCCGGCATCCCAGTTGAAGGTGGACGCGAACCGGTTTGCCCCTGCGCACCATGGCAGAAAGCAGGTCCGCATCGGGGTTGGAGAGTGCGGCCGCGGGAATTTGCTTTACCCCGTCCTCGTAGCGCATGACGCCGGTATGGGGCATGCGGTTGTTATCGGTGCCGATGGAACGGATGAGCAGCGCCGCCGCGCCCAGCTTGGCCGCCGCGCTCGCCCCCCGTGTACGCGCCACCACGGCAGGTCCATAACCCCTGCCCGTGTGATGACGCTGCATGCGGTTGCTGATGTAGACGATTTTGCCTTTGACCTTGGCGGCCTCGGTTTCCAATAACATTTCATAGGTCGGGATTTCTACGATATCGGCCTCGATCCCATTGGCCGGGGTGCCCACGGAGTAACCCAAGGCCGTTACCCACAGCGGTTGGGGAAAGGGGCTGACCACGCGCGCGGTCTCCTCGCCGCGAACCCAGTAGGGAAAGCTGACCGGCTCGGTCCATACCTTGTCGAACTTCAATTCCTTCAGCTTGGCGACCGCCCAATCCACACCGGCCTTATCGGCGGGGCTACCCGCCATGCGGGGTCCCACCTCGGTGGTGAGGGATTCCACCAGCGCGTAGGCCTGCGTACCCTTGAGCGCGCGCTCCCGCAGTTGGGCCGCGGTGGCGAGCGCCTCCTCGGATATCGGTCCTGCCCCGTGCGCAACAACCCATGCGCCCGCCAGCGCGAGCAATCCTGCCAGCCTGAAATTCATGCAATCGCCTCCCATCTTCCGGAACCACCGCGTACTCCGGGCGGATCCCCGTGGTTCGACCGGGCGCGTGGGTCTCAGGCATTCTGAATACCCTTATTTATAGCTGTCTTGTGGCCAATGCGGAAGCCCGGGGTTTTCCTTTTTTTCATATCGGTCCTCGCTTGGGTTACCGAAAATCGCCAATATTTGCGATAATAGCCGTGAACAGGGAGGCTTGATTGAAGGCGAGGCCGAATGAACAGGGATCATGGCGGCCATAAATTTCAAGTCGGGTTAGGAAAGCTCTGGCGTTTAGATTTCGTCCGAGGGGACTGAAGCCATTCGGTTTCCCCGCGGTTCGTGCGCCTTTTCTCTAGCACCGAAAGTCCCCGCCAGCGAAAACCATGATCCCTATCTATCTACCCATAAGGGGGAAATTTTGAAACGAATCTTTGCGTTACTTGTACTTTTGCTCGCTACCGCCTCCGTTCTGACGGCTGGAGATGACAAAGTTAAGGAAATCTTCCAAAAGATGGTCGATCTCACCGGAAAGGGCCCCTACAGCGTCGATCTGAACGCCAAAATGAATGTCAACCAAATGGGCGCATCCATGAAGATGACCATGAGCGGCAACATGCTGATTGCCGATCCCACCCATTTGCGCAGCAACATCACCGCGAGCATGCAAATGCCCGGCAACAATCCCGATATGCCCACGGAGATGGATATGGCCATGAAGCAGGTCTTCGATGGCGAGGTGATGTGGATGGAAGTGGAAATGAAGCAGATGGGCATGAAGCAGGTTATGAAAATGAGCCTGGAGGCCATGAAGAAGCAGGCGGAAAAAGCCGGTCTCAACATGCCCGGCGGCGGCTTGATGGATCCGGCCACCATGATCCAAAATTTGGAAAAATTCCTGGACATGAAAATAGACAAGGAAGCCGACGGCAAGGTCTATCTCAAGGCCGAGATCAAGGAAGAAGCCTCTAAAAAATTGGGATTGGCGGGAACCGGAATGGGCAATTTCAACATGGTCATCGACAAGAATGACTTCTTCCCCATGAAGGTCGAAATGTACATGAATGACGAACCCATGATGGTCATGGACATGACCAATTACAAGCGCGTGAATAAGGCGGATATTCCCGAGGGTTCCTTCTCCTATACACCGCCAGAGGGCGTGCAGGTCATGGATCTGGATGCGATGATGGGCGCCCAGCAATAATCTGAACCCAAGGGCAAGGCCCCGCATGCATGATGAACAAACCCGGCCGGGGAACTCCCCGAGCCGGGTTTTCATTTTTGGGTGGGAGCGTTTAGCGGCCCTCGAGGGCAATCCGCCGGCGGCGCAGGAATGCCAAACCGGCAAGGGTCATCGCCACCAGGAAGGCGATCAGGGCCATGGTTCTCAGGGTGGGCACCGTGCGAACCGGTTCATTCAGGGGGGGTTGAATATTTCCCGCGACCGTGGCCACGTATCAGATGTCGGGCTCGCCGAATACGCCGGGTACGACCACGGTTCCGGACGCCGGGATTTCGATGCCGGCCGCGAGGAGAATCTAGTCCGCAACACTTTAAATCTGGAGCAAACAACTCTTTCCCGTATTTATGGTGTTGTGGATCACGGAGATTCCGCGCCTTGCGGCTTTGGCGTTGCAACTCCAAATAATAAACGGCCGGATGGGAACAGGATCGAGGATAGGTCAGGAAGTCCTATCCGCCGGTTTGAGCCCGGATTCCGCGCTCCGGCTTGACCGGCGCGTGAGCCCCGGCTAGGATGGCCCCCGGGGGACAGGGACCATGAATGCATCCATACTGAATTGGAAGAGCCGGCGCCGAGGCTCGACCGGGAGCCGCCTTTGACCAGGTTCGATGTCTTCGTGGCGCGCCGCTACCTGAAGGCCAAGCGCAAGCAGGCCTTTATCGGCGTGATTTCCATCATCACGCTGTTGGGCATTACCCTGGGGGTGGCCGCGCTCAATATCGCCTTGGCGATTCACAACGGCATGCGCATGGCGTTCGTGGAGAGCCTGGTCGGCAAAACGGGTCAGCTCTACCTGGTTTCCGATGTCTTCGGCAATTCGGGGTTTGACGAGGACGAGGTGGAGGCGATGCTGCGCATCGTGGACCGGCTACCCGCGGTTCAGGGCGTCTCCCTCATGCGTCAAGAACCGGGATTGATGATCTCGGACAAACGACGCATGGCCTATGGCAAGTTGAAAGGCATCATCCCCGATCAGCATGCCAAGGCCACGGACCGGTTGGCCAACCTGGCGGTGGGCGGCCTCGACGACCTGAAAAAGAAATCGCCCCGCGGTTATCCCGGCATCATTCTGGGATACGACCTCGCGGGCCGGCTGGGCGTTTCGCGTGGGGATGTGCTGCAGGTGGCCGTGCCGCGCGTAAGCAGTCCCGGCCTGACCCGACAGGGTTTGCGCCTCAAGGAACTGCGCTGCGAGGTGGTGGGCGTCTTCAAGACCGGGAACTCGCAATTTGATGAAATGGACGCCTACCTGCGCCTGGATGACCTGCTGCTGTTGCTCAACACCACGCGGATTCAGTCGATCCTCATCAGCTTTCGGACTCTACGCGATATGGATCTGGGCAAGCAACGCCTGCTGGAAGCCTCCGATTTGCCGGTTTCGGCCGATATCGTCGACCTGCGCGACCTGAACCGCAACCTACTGAAGGCATTGCGCCTGGAAAAGGTAGCCACGACCTCGGTGATCGGTTTGTTCATCCTCATCGTGGGGTTGAACATGGTGTCGGCGCTGATCATGCTGGTCATGGAGAAGCATCGCGATATCGGCATCATGAAATCCTTCGGCGCACCGCGCGCGACCCTGCTCAAGATTTTTATCCGTCAGGGGATGACGCTCAGCCTGTGGGGCACCCTGATAGGCAGCGCCCTCGGCCTGGGGCTCTCCTGGCTGGCCGACTTCACGCGCCTCATTCGACTCGACAACAGCGTCTACGAGGTGTTGAGCTATTTGCCCTTCAAACCCGATCCCATGGAGGCGCTGCTGGTGGCGCTGGGCTCCCTGGCGCTGGCCTTCCTCAGCGCGCTTTATCCCGCCAGGCAAGCGGCCGCGCTCGACCCGGTCGAGGCTTTGAAATACGATTGAGCCGAGACGCTTTTCCGGAGTTGTACAACCGGAGGGGCGATTTCGGCAAAGGCGAACCTTCCCATGGAACCCTTTCTCAAGCTTGAACATGTGTCGAAAAGTTACCGCAGTGGGTCAAAACGGCTTCAGGTGATTCGCCAATTTGACCTGGAGCTGGCGCGCGGGGAGTTCCTGGCCATCGTGGGCCGGTCTGGCTCGGGCAAGACCACCCTGCTCAATTTGATCGGCGGCCTGGATCGGGTCGACGAGGGGAAGATCTACCTGGGCGGTGAGGAGCTGACCCGCTTGGGAGAAAAGGGTTGGGACAGGGTGCGGCAACGGGAAATCGGCTTCGTTTTTCAGTTCAATCAATTGCTGCCGGAGTTCAGCGCGTTGGAAAATGTGATGCTGCCGGGCCTGCTCACCGGACAAGATCCAGACGCGTTGCGGGAAAAGGCATGTGATTTGCTAAAACGCATGGAGATGGCGAAAAGGTCCGATCATCGACCGGCCCAATTAAGTGGCGGTGAGCAGCAGCGTGTCGCGGTGGCGCGCGCCCTGATCAACGACCCCAAATTGTTGCTGGCCGACGAGCCGACCGGCAGCCTGGACCTGGAGTCCGGGCAGCGGGTTTTCAACATGCTATTGGAGCTTCAGAAGGAGCTGAAAATCTCCTGTCTGGTCGTCACGCACAATCGGGCCCTGGCTGATTTGTGTGCTAGAATACAACCGATTCCAGAGGCCGGTTGAGACCGGGTTCCCGGACAGCATCCCACAGTTGGAGTGGAACATGTTTGAGAAATACACCGACAAGGCTCGCCGCGTGTTGTTTTTTGCCCGTTACGAGGCAAGCCAGTTCGGCGCGAGCACGATTACCAGCGCTCATCTGTTGCTCGGTCTGGTCCGGGAAGCGGAACGAACTACCATGCAGATGATGGAGCAAATGGGCATCAATATTCAGGAGCTCAAGGAGCGCATCGTCTCGCAGGCGGCCTACAAGCAGCAGGTATCCGCCACCACGGTAGAGATTCCCCTCAGCGAGGAAACCAAGCGCGTACTGCACTACGCGCTCAAGGAATCCATGTCGCTCAACCATAAATACGTGGGGGTTGAACATATTTTACTGGGCGTACTGCGCGATGAGCACGCCTTCGCATCGCAGCTTCTTTCGGAGATGGGCGCCGATCTTTACCGCGCCAAGGAAATCCTGCTGGACATTCTCAAAGAAGAAAAGTTGAAGAAGAAAAAGCGCGAGCATCCGCTGTTGGGCGAATTCAGCCGCAATCTTTCCGAGCTCGCGGAGCGGGGCGCTTTCGACCGCCTGATCGGCCGTGAACGCGAAATTCAACGCATCATTCAGATCCTCTCGCGCCGGCGCAAGAACAACCCCATTCTGCTGGGCGAACCGGGCGTGGGCAAGACCAGCATCGTGGAGGGTCTGGCTCAGAAGATCATACAGGGCAATGTGCCCATCGAGTTGATGGACAAGCGCATTTACGCGCTGGACCTCTCGCTGGTGGTGGCGGGCACCAAGTACCGCGGCCAATTCGAGGAACGGCTCAAGTCGATCATCGCCGAGGCCGCCAAGGACACCAGCGTGGTGCTGTTCATCGACGAGATCCACAGCATCATCGGCACGGGTGCGGCCGAGGGCTCCCTGGATGCGGCCAACATCCTCAAGCCCGCCCTGAGCCGGGGCGAGGTGCAGTGCATCGGCTCCACCACCCATCGCGAATTTTCCAAGTACATCGAAAAGGACCGCGCCCTGGTGCGGCGTTTTCAGCCGGTCAACATCTTTCCTCCCGACGAGGACGAGGCCATCAATATCCTGTTCGGATTGCGCGACCATTACGAGGGCTTCCATCGGGTGCGCTACACGGAAGAGGCCCTGCGCGGCTCGGTCCACCTGGCCAACCGCTACATCACCGACCGCGCCCTGCCCGACAAGGCTCTGGACCTGCTGGACGAGGCCGGCGCCCGCGTCAAGCTCTCCCACTCCAACAACACCCAGACCATCCGCAACCTGGAGAAGGACCTGCGTCAGGTGGCCAAGGACATGAACGAGGCGGTTTCCAACAAGGATTTCGAGCGGGCCGTGGTGTTGCGGGAGTACGAAATCAAGATCCGCCAGCAGATCCAGGAAGAAAAGGATTCCGTCAACCGCGAGGACCGCATACTGGAGGTTTCGCTCAACGACGTGGAGCAGGTGGTCAGTTCCTGGACCGGCGTGCCCGTGACCGCCATGAAACAAGAGGACAAAAAGAAGCTGGTCCACATGGAAAAGGATCTACAAAAATACGTGGTGGGTCAGGACGAGGCCATTTCCGCGGTGAGCCGGGCCATTCGGCGCAGCCGAACCGGTCTCAAAAACCCCAACCGACCCATGGGCTCCTTTCTGTTCCTGGGCCCCACCGGCGTGGGCAAGACCGAGCTTTCCAAGCAATTGGCGCGCTTCCTTTTCGGCGACCCCAAGAAGCTGGTGCGCTTCGATATGTCGGAGTACATGGAAAAGCACTCGGTTTCCAAGATGATCGGGTCCCCGCCCGGATACGTGGGTTTCGAGGAGGGCGGCCAGCTTACCGACAAGGTAAAGCGCAACCCCTATTCGATTGTACTGTTTGATGAAATCGAAAAGGCGCATCCGGACCTGGTTAACATCCTGCTGCAAATCTTCGAGGACGGTCAGGTGACCGATTCCTTCGGCAACAACATCGATTTTCGCAACACCATCATCATCATGACGAGCAACGTGGGCTCCAAGCAAATCGTCAATGAAAAGGCCATGGGCCTGACCCAGTCCCTGCAACAGCAGGAGCGCAATATGAAGCAGGAAGCCCTGCGCGAGCTCAAGCGGGTGTTCCGGCCGGAATTCATCAACCGCATCGATGAGGTCGTGGTCTTTGATAAACTGACCGAACAGAACCTGCTTGAGATCTGTCATCTGCTGCTGGAAGAAATTAACGAGAACCTCGCCAAGAAGAACCTGAAGGTAGAGGTCGAACTGAACGCCTTCGAATGGTTGTTGGAACTGACCAAAAACGACCGCCAATACGGAGCGCGCCCATTGCGCCGCATCATTCAGCGCCATGTTGAAGATCCGCTCGCGGAAGCATTCATCCTTTTGGACGATCCCATCGAGGGGACGGTGCGCATGGTTTTGGACGATGGCAAGCTGGAACTACAAATGCCTTCAACCGAGCAGGACGTGGCGGAAGAAGAGGAGGAGGCTGAATGCCACGGCTAAATCGTCTCGGGCTTAGCTGTCTCCTCCTGATTTATGCCGCCACGGTTTTCTCCCAAGATCTAGTCGAAGCGATTCGAATTCAGGGGAATCGCCGTGTGGCCGAGGAGTCGATCCGCTTTCGCATTTCGCAGAAGGTCGACGAACCGCTGGACCCCGCAAGAATCACCCAAGACCTGAAGACCCTTTGGAACACGGGCCTCTTCGACAATGTCGGGGCCGCGGTCTCCGATGGTCAGACTGGACGCATCATTACTTTTGTCATTCGCGAGTTGCCGCTGATCACCGAGGTCGACTTTCGCGGCAATAAAAAGGTGACCAAATCCTCGATTACCGACAAAATCGAGGAAGAGCATCTCAGCATCCCCGAGGAGACCCCGCTCGATTACCGCAAGATCAACGCCATCCGCACCCTGATCCGTGAGCTCCTGCTGGATCGCGGCCTGCGCTACGGTACGGTGGACTACAAGCTCGAGTACCTGGATTCCGGCGCCGCGCGCGTGGTGTTCAACATCAGTGAGGGCAGCAAGGTCCGCATCCGCGAGATCGACTTCACCGGCAACAACATCTTCACCGACAAACGGCTGCGCAAAACCATGCGCAAAACCAAGGAGAACTGGTTCCTCTCCTGGGTGACCAGCGACAGCATCTACAAGGAAGAGCGCTTCGAAGAGGATGTGGAGCGGCTGAAGAAACGCTATTGGAAAAAAGGGCACAAGGATATTTTCATCGGCGAGCCCTTGCTGGAGATAACCGACCACACCAGCGAGAAACAGAAGCGCAAGAACGCGCGCCGCGCCGCCAAGAACCGGCCCATCAAGGAAGACATCCGCCTCAAGTTGACCATTCCGGTCTACGAGGGCCGACCCTACTACCTGGGCGATTTTGCCATCGAGGGCAATACCGTGCTCAAGACCGAGGTCTACGAGCTCTTTTTCCCGCTCAAAGAGGGCGATGTCTATGACCTGGGCAAGATCAACGAGTGGATCGAGGATTTCGAAAAGACCCACAACAACCTGGGGTATATCAACTACAGCGTGGAGCAGGATTTCAGCATCCGCGACGACAACATCGTCGACGTCAGCTTCAGCATCAAGGAAAACGATCAGATCTACGTCCACCGCATCGGTTTCTCCGGCAACATCACCACGCGCGACAAGGTGTTGCGCCGGGAGATTTTATTGCGCGAGGGCGATGTGTTCCGGTTGAACCACTTCCGCAACTCCCTGCTGCGCGTGAACCAGTTGGCTTTTTTCGATGTGAGCCGGGACGAGCCGGATGTGAAGTTTCTGCCCGGTGAAAACAAGGTCAACGTGACGGTCAAGGGCCAGGAGGCCGGGGTGAACGAGCTCAACTTCGGCTTGGGTTTCAGTGAGTTCCGCGGTTCCAGCGGCTTTCTCAGCTTTTCCACGCTCAACTTCCTGGGCAAGGGCGAGAAGCTCAAAGCCCAGGTCCAGTTGGGCAGCATTACCGATACCTTCGACATCACCTTTACCGAGCCCTGGCTGTTCGACAAGCCCCGTGGGTTGACCACGCGGATCTTTAACACGCGCACCAATTTCTCCACTGCGGGTTTCGATCTGGAATCCACCGGCTTCCAATTGGGTCTCTCGTTCCGGCCGACCATCTTCACCTCCTACGCGGTCAGTTACAACTTTTCCGAGGATCGCTTTCCGGTCATCACCTCGCCGGCCTTTAAGCCGGTCGATGATTTGCTGACCTCCTCCATTATTCAGACCATCGCCTACAACACCACCGACCACCCGTTTTTCCCCACCCGCGGCCGCAAGGCCTCGCTTACCTTCGATGTGGCGAGCTGGCAGGCGGGGGGCGACAACTTCTTTTACAAGGTGCAGTTGAAGGGCACCCAGTATTTTCAATCGGTCAAGGACACCTTTTTCGCCATCAATCTCAACGGCGCCATACTCAACACCCTGGAAGGGCAGCGGCCCACGCAAAGCCAGCTCTTCTTCCTGGGCGGCGAGGAATCGATCCGCGGCTATCGCCGCCGCAGCCTGGGGCCCAGCATCCTGGACACAACCGGCAATCCCATCGCCACCCTCGGCGATAAGTTGTTCCAGGCCAACTTTGAATATATAATTCCGGTTTCGGATCAACTCCGCTTCGTGCTCTTCTACGACGCGGGAATGATTTTCGGCGTCGACGAGGATTGGTTCGAAACCGATCTGGCGCGATCCACGGGCGTCGAAATGCGCTTCAGCCTGCCGATTTTCCAAGCGCCGTTGCGGCTCATCTACGCGTTCAAACTTGACGAAAATGCGCTCAACGACAAGGGCGCCGAGCCCAGATTCTCTATCGGCACCACCTTTTAGCACCGGGGACACCCCAACAAACAAACCATTACAAGGGAAGAAGGAAGCATTATGACGAGCAAAAAACTTTTCGGGATTTTCATTCTCGCCGCGTTATCCGCCGTGGCCCTGGCTCAGGGCAGCAAGGTCGGCGTGGTCGACGCCGATGTCGTGATTCAAAAATGTGAGAAGGGCAAAAAGTTTTTCGAAGATTATAAGGCCTTTGCACAGGGTAAGCGCGATGAGATCGAGGCCATGGTCACCCGTTTCCGCGAACAGGAAAAAGATTTCAACGCCAAGCGGGCCAGCCTGAGCGAAGACAAGCTCCGCGAAATGGGCTCCGAGCTGCAAAAACTTCAAACCGAAATTACCCGCAAGCAGGAAGACGCCAAGCGGGAAAGCGACACCATGCTCAACGAGGGTCTGGACAAGTTCCGCAAGGAGCTCGGTCCCCTTATCCGCCAGGTCGCCCTGGAGAAGGACCTGGACCTGGTCTTCAACATCGGACCTCAGTCCAATATGGTCTACGTCAATGAATCCATCGACATTACCGAAGAAGTGATCAAAAAATACGATGAAATGACGAAGTAGAGACATTGCGAATTTCGGAACTGCTCACCAGGTTTAAGCTCGAATGCGCGGCGCCGCCGGATTCCGATTTTGAAATCAAGGGCGTGCGTCCTCTGGGCGAGGCCGGGCAAGGCGATTTGAGTTTTTTGGCCAATCCCAAGTACAAGGCGCAGGCCTTGAGCACGGGAGCCTCGGCCATTTTGGTGAAAGCGCCGGTCGAGGGGGTCACGGCCGTTCAGGTTCTTTGCCGTGATCCCTATCTGGTCTTGGCCGCGGTGCTCGAGGCGCTTTATCCGGAGCCGTCCTTCCCGGAAGGCGTGCATCCCACCGCGGTGATCGATTCCGACGCCCAAATCGGGAAAGGATGCCATATCGGTCCTTTCTGCGTCTTGGGCCCGAATGCCACTCTGGGTAAGGATACCGTGCTGGTCGGCCATGTCACGGTTTCCAGGGATTGCGAGGTGGGCGACGGCGTGACGCTGTTCTCCAACGTGGTGCTCTACCCCCGGACCCGCATCGGCAACCGCGTGCGCATTCACGCCAACACGGTGATCGGCGGCGATGGTTTTGGTTATGCCCAGGACCAGGGCCGCCATGTGAAGGTGCCCCAAATCGGACGGGTGATCATCGGAGACGAGGTGGAAATCGGCTGCAACAGTTCCGTGGACCGGGGCGCATTGGCCGATACGGTCATCGGCAAGGGCACCAAAATCGACAATCAGGTTCAGGTGGGCCATGGCGTAACCATCGGCAAGCACTGCATCCTGGTCAGCCAATCCGCGCTTTCGGGCAGCGCCCGGCTTGGGGATTATGTGATTCTGGCGGGGAAAGCCGCCACCGTGGGTCACATCAGCGTGGCCGACAAGGTGCTGGTCATGGGAGACGCCGTGGTGACCAAGGATCTAAAAGAAGCGGGCCGCTACGCGGGCAATCCCGCGGTTCCTCATATGCGTTACCAGCGCCAACTCGCCCATTTACGGCGCTTACCCGAACTGCACGAGCGGGTAAAGGCTTTGGAAAACACCATCGAAAAGGAATCTCGATCATGATTGATATAAATGGAATCCTGGAACTGTTGCCCCACCGCTTCCCCATGCTCCTGGTGGACCGCATCCTTTCCTACGAAAAGAAAAAGAAGATCGTGGGCATCAAAAACGTCACCTATAACGAGTCGTTTTTTCAGGGCCACTTTCCGGGCCGGCCGGTTATGCCCGGCGTCATGATTATCGAAGCCATGGCGCAGACCGGCGGCGTGTTGATCATGCACGAGTTCGAGAACATCCAGGATTACGTCATCTTTTTCATGACCATCGACAAGGTGAAATTCCGCCGGCCCGTGACGCCCGGCGATCAATTGCGCATGGAAATCGAGGTCCTGCTCTTCCGCCGCAACATTTGCCGCCTCAAGGGCCGCGCCTTTGTGGACGATCAACTCGCGGCGTCGGCCGAGTTCTCCTCCATGCTGGTAAAACGGGACGAACAAACATGAGCAAGGCCCGGATTCACCCCACCGCGATTTTGGGTAAGGACGTGGTCATCGGCGATGATTGTGAGATCGGACCCCATTGCATCATCGAGGATGATGTGCAAATCGGCGCGGGGAACCGATTCATGGCGTCCATTTACGTGGGTCAATACACCCGCATCGGCGAACACAATACCTTTTTCCCCTATTCCACCATCGGCCTGGCGCCCCAGGATCTCAAGTTCGGCCAGGAGGAGAGCCGGGTCGTGATCGGCGACCACAACGCCATTCGCGAACATGTCACCATCCATCGCGGCACGGCTCATGGCGGGGGCTTGACGCAAATCGGCTCCAACAACTTGCTGATGGTCAGCTCGCATGTGGCCCATGATTGTTTTATCGGGGACCGCTGCATTTTGTCGCACGCGGGTACGCTCGCGGGCCATGTGGTGGTGGGAGATGACGCTACCGTGGGCGCTTTCTCCGCGGTACACCAGTTCTGTAACGTGGGCGACTTCGCCTTCATCGGAGGATTCAGCGTGGTCACCCGGGATGCGCTTCCCTATATCAAGACCGTGGGCAATCACGCCAAGATCTACGGCATAAACTCCATTGGCTTGGATCGCAAGGGGTTTTCCAAACAGGAGATTCGGGATCTCAAATCCGCCTACCGCATCCTTTTCCAGAAGAAGCTGCGCCTGGTGGAAGCGCTCGAGCAACTGGAAAAGGAATTCAAGGAAAATGCACGGGTCCAATATTTGGTAGATTTCATTAGAGCCGCCAAGCGGGGCATCGTGCGCTGATCCGAGAGCGGTGAATTCCGGGGAGACGCCATGGGCGTTTTCCGAGCGGGGGCTAATTTTGCGGCAAGCGCCGACCTCAGATACACTCGGACAGGAGGCGCGGCCCCCATCGCGCTGGAGTCCGGCCGTATGGGTCTTTTTGCCGCTCGCCTGTTGCGCCTGCTACCTGCCGTTTCTCGACAAGGGCGTTACCTACGATGACGTCATCTACCTGGAATACGCGGAGCGCCTGACTAAAAATCCCTTTCGCTGCGAGGTCAGCGACCTTGCCTTCCAGGGAAGGATGCTCGAGGACTATGTGGTTTTCGAATCCACCCATCCGCCGCTGATCCCCTACTACATCCGCGTGGTGACCCACCTATTCGGCGAAAATATCGCCCTGTTGCATTTCGCGTTTTTGCCCTTCTTGCTTTTGGCAAGTCTGGGCTTGGGCGATCTGGTCCAGCGGTATACGGGCCACTCGCCGCTCCTCGCCCTGGGCGTGACGCTCGGCCCTCTTTTCCTGCCCGCGGCGACCTGGCTGATGACCGATGCGCCCCTGTTCGCCTTTTGGGTGGCCGCTATCGCCGCCTGGGAACGCGCCCTCGCGGCCCGAGGCAAAGCCGCCCGCGCATGGACCCTCGTCTGTGTGCTGGCAACCCTGGCCGCCTCCTTCACCGCCTATCAGGGGCTGGGTATCCTGCCATTGCTGCTGCTACGTGGATGGGTGGCCGGTCATGGCCGCGGGGCGCTTCTCGTGGCGGTCTCGGCCGCGGCGCCGCTCGCGCTTTGGCTGTTCCTCATCTGGCTGCACTACGGCATCTTTCCCTACTTCTCGCCGCCGCGCGAGGAATTGAGCATCGCCACCGAGGTCGGCAAGGGCCTGGTCGGGGAGAATATCTGGCTCAAAACGCGGGTTCTGGCGCTCTATCTAGGCGCGGGTTTGTTTTTCTTTCTGCCCCTCGCCCTCTTTTTCAAGGGCTGGCCGGCGCGGTTTTACCTGATCCTCGCGCTATGCGGCTGGGGCTGGGCGCTGACGCTGAACCTTTTCCCCGAATGGACCAACCTTCAACGGCTGTTTCCCGGCCTGCTCGCCTCGTTGGGTTTGTTGGCGTTGCCGCTGGTGGCCCGCGCCGTGGAAGCCGGGCGGAGCCATCCCCGCGACAAGCCTTGGCTCTGGATGTTGCTGCTCTGGTTGCTGGGAATTGCCTGTTTTCAATTGTTTTTGGCCGCTTTTGCCGCGCCTCGTTATATTCTGCCTCTGCTGGCGCCGCTGCTGATTCTGTTGCTGACCTTTATTCCCAGAGACGGTTTCGCTCGTGGGTTGAGCCTGGGCGCGCTGGCGCTTTCAATTGCCGCCGGCTTGGTCGTGGCGCTGGCGGATGAGGAATACGCGGACGCGCAACGCATCGATCAACTGAACCTGGAGGAATACGGCAAGATCCACTTCGTCGGTGAAAAGGGCATGAAATACAATGGCGAGCGCGCGGGCTGGCGTTACTTCATGCCCGGCATGGAAAACGAGGTGGGCTACCTGCTGGTTACCAGCGAAATCGACCGTATCGCCATCCCCGCGGCGATGATGGAGCGGCTCGAGCCGGTGGCCGAGTTTCCCATTCCCGGCCGCTGGCCCCTACGCGTGATGAACCGCGAGGCCAAGGCCGGTTTTTATATCCACACGCGTGGGCTGTTGCCCTTCTCCTGGTCCGACCGGAGGCTGGAATCCTTCGTGCTGTACAAGCATTACCAACCGGGAAACGCGCCCTGGCGCACGGAACCCGTGGACATTCAATCCGCGGGCAACATTCTGCCCGACCGGCCGGTCATTCAGGATTTCCAATGCCTGGAAGACGGCCTCACCATCCTGCAACTGAATCTGGCCACCAACGCGAGGGTGAACCAATCAACTCTGGTCGTGGTCCTGCAGGAACTGCGCCCGGATGGCGGGGAGCCGCGTCTGGTCTTCCGCGAGGAGGTGGATGCCTCGATCCTCAAGGACAATGCCTGGCGCGAATTTCAGTTCGAGCCCCAGGCATCCAAGGGCAAAACCTACCGCGTCCGGCTGGAAAGCCCGGACGCCACCCCGGCCAGCGCGGTGACCATCTGGACCAATCGCGAGGCCAAGGGTTTCTTCCATTGTGGAGAGGAGCGGGTCGCGGGCGCGATCGGCTTGGTGGCCCTGTGTTTCAACAAGTTCTGAGCGCACCTCTACTCGGAAGGGCCGCGCCCGCGCGATTGCGCGATCCAAAGCTTTCCCTAAACAGGGACTCATCATGAAAATCAAGGATCTCTTCACCTGGCGGGGTGAAATCGACCGCGTTGCCTATCTGTTGTGGGGTTGCCTGTTGTTGGGCGTCAAAACCCATCTGGACCGCTATCTGCCCTGGCTTTTGGGTTATCGGGAGCGCTTGGACTCCTTTTTGGAAATACTGTTTCGTTACGCGGCCTTCGGTCCGTTGCCCAACCTTTTCCAATCCGGCGTGAACCGTTACTTCCTGGTCTTGCTTTGGATTGCGCTGCCCTTCATCTACATGGGCCTCTGCCTGACCTTTAAACGGTTGCGTTCCGCGGGCTTGCCGCCTGGTCTGGTCGTTCTGTTTTTTGTGCCCTACCTGAACATCCTGTTCTTCATCATGCTGAGCCTGTTGGTTTCCCAAAAGGACGTTGAGGCGGCCGCGCGTAAGGGCCGGCCGCAACCTTGGTACGCCAAGTACATTCCCCATACCAAGCTGGGCAGTGCGGCCATCGGCTGGCTGGTCACGGTCTGTGTTTGCCTGATCATCGCGGTGGTCGTGATCTACGGTTTGCGCCGCTATGGCTGGACCTTATTCGTGGGCGTTCCCTTTTTCGGCGGGCTGATTTCCGCCCTTTTTTACGGTTTCCATCAGCCGCGCCCGCTCAAGGAAACCCTGGGCGTCTCCATGATGTCGGGCGTACTGATGGGGCTGACCGTGTTGATGTTCGCCATGGAAGGCCTGATCTGCGTGATGATGGCCTCACCCCTGGTGGGTACGCTCTCGCTGATGGGCGGCTTCGTGGGTTTCCTCATCCAACACCGCGACGCGGGTGAAAGCGATCTTTCGCGCGCCTCGTGCTCCATCTTGCTGTTCCTGCCTTTTTCGGCCGCCTTCGAGGGTCGGATGCCGCTTCCGCCGGCGACCGTGGTCAGCGAGATCGAGATCGCCGCGCCCGCGGAGCTAATCTGGCAAAATTTGGTGGCGTTTCCACCCATTGCGGAAAAACGGAGCTGGTTGTTCCACACGGGCATTGCTTACCCGACTCATGCAATTATCGAGGGAGCGGGTGTGGGCGCGGTGCGTTACTGCCACTTTTCCACGGGCGCTTTCGTGGAACCCATCGAAATTTGGGACCCGCCCCATCACCTGGCCTTTGGCGTGACCGCGAGCCCCGACCCCATGCGCGAGATGTTTCTTTTTGGCGAAAGCCATCCGCCCCACCTGAAGGGCTACCTGCGCGTGGAACGCGGCGCGTTTCAGTTAGAGCCGATGGGAAGCGGGAAGTTTCGTTTGATCGGGACCACCTGGTACCGTCAGGATCTGTGGCCGAACTTCTATTGGCGGCTCTGGACCGACTGGATCGTCCACAAAATCCACCTGCGCGTGTTAGAGCATATTCGCATCGTCTCCGAAACCCCCGCCAGGGAGAATTGACGCCCGCGTTCGGTACTCGCGTCGAAGCCCAATTTGGGCCGAACGCTCCAAGATTGGGCTTCGACCAGGAGAGGTCAGGCATTTTTGGGTGCGAACCAGCGGTAAACCGTGGGCAGCACCAACAGGGTCAGTAGGGTCGAGGTCATGAGGCCGCCGATGACTACCGTGGCAAGGGGCCGCTGCACCTCCGCGCCCGCGCTGGTTGCGAGCGCCATGGGAACGAAACCGAGGGCGGCCACCATGGCGGTCATGAGCACCGGCCTTAGGCGGATGATGGCGCCCTCGTGCGCCGCGGTATCCGGGGAGGCGCCCCCCTGTTGCCTTTGAACGATATAGGAAACGAGAACCACGCCGTTGAGCACGGCCACGCCGAACAGGGCAATGAACCCAACCCCGGCGGATATGGAGAATGGATATCCGCGAATGACCAGGGCAAGGATGCCGCCCGTGAGAGCCAGCGGCACATTGAGATAGATCAGCGTCGCCAGCCGCCCGGATTGAAAGGTGGAGTAAAGCATGATGAAGATCAATAGAAGCGCGAGCGGCACCAGCAGGGCCAAGCGCCTGGTCGCATTCTGGAGATTTTCGAATTGCCCGCCCCAACTCAGATACCATCCGGCCGGAAGCTCCAACTCCCGGGCCAGGGCGTCTTGGGCCTCGGCAACGAATGAGCCGAGATCCCGGCCGCGTACATTGGCCTCGATGCTGATCCGCCGGCTGATGTTGTCCCGGCTGATCTGCGCCGGCCCTTCCTCGACGCTTAGGGTTGCCAGTTGGGATAAGGGGATGAGCCGGGATTCTCCCTGACCGGATGCCGAAATGAGCAAATCCCCGATTTGATCCACACTCCCCCGTGCTTCCGGCGCAAGCCGGATTTGAAGATGAAAGCGTTTTTGACCCTCTAAGACCGTTCCGGCTTTTTTTCCGCCAATTGTTTCTATGACGTTCAGGACCTCTTCCGCGTGGACGCCATAACGAGCCAAGGCCTCCCGGTTGAGGCGGATCCTCAGCGTGGGTAGGCCCGTGATTTGCTCGGATTTCACATCGGCGGCGCCATCGATGGTTTGTACAATTCTTGCGACCTCGTCCGCCTTTTGCTTCAAGCCGTTTAGATCATCGCCATAGATTTTGATGGCGATATCGCTCCTCACACCTGAGATCAGCTCTGACACCCGAAGTTGAATCGGCTGTGAATAGCTAAACACCGCGCCGGGAACCCTCTCCCTCAGGCCGCGGTCGATCGCCTCGATCAGCGCCTCTTTCGAGGGGTAGCGCCAGGATTTCCTGGGGTTGAGCATCAGGTACACATCGCTGATCTCGACGCCCATCGGGTCCGTCGCGATTTCGGCCCGACCCGTGCGGGATATGATGGTTTTGATCTCGGGAAAGGATTCGAGGAGGATTTGTTCCGAACGAAGGCTGATTTCATTGGACTTTTCCAGAGAAATGCTGGGTAACCGCCAAATCTGCATGGCAATTGAGCCCTCATCCAGCTGGGGTATGAATTCCCGGCCCATGAATGGCGTGAGCGAAATGCCCATGAAAAACACGAGCATTGCGGACAGGAACACCAGGCGAGGATGGCGCATGGACCGATTCAAAATGGGCGCATACGCCCGTTTGGCCAGGCGGAATAACAGGGGCTCGGTTTCCCGGACTTTTTTCAGGAAAACGCTCGCGAGGACTGGCATCAAGGTCAGGGCGCAAATCAACGAGCCGACCAGCGCAAATACAACGGTCAGGGCCATGGGCCGGAACATTTTTCCCTCGACACCGGACAGCCCTAATATGGGGATGTACACCAGGATGATGATACCCACGGCGAAGGTAACCGGGCGGGCGACCTGCAAGCAGGCGGCGCGAACCTTTTCCATGTGGGTTTGGGGATCGTCTCGGTGTTGGTGAAGGTATCGAATGACATTTTCGATTAGGACCACCGAACCGTCCACAATCAGGCCAAAGTCCAGTGCGCCAAGGCTCATCAAGTTGCCGCTGATGCCCGTGGCCCGCATGGCGCTGAAGGCGACCAACATGGAGAGCGGGATGGCCGAGGCGACGATCAGCCCGCCGCGCAGATTTCCCAACAGCAGGAACAAAACCAGGATGACGAGCGCCCCGCCCTCGACGAGGTTCTTGGAAACCGTTTTGATGGTGCGGTTGACGAGCTCGGTGCGGTCGTAATAGGTGTCAATGGTCACTCCTTCCGGCAAGGATTTCTGGATGGCCGCGATTCTGCGGTGAACATTTTGGGAGACGACCCGGGAGTTTTCTCCCATGAGCATCATGACAATGCCGATTACGGCCTCGCCCTTTCCGTCCCGTGTCACCGCGCCTTGGCGGATCATGGGGGCAAACCCCACGGTTGCGATATCCCGAATATAGACGGGGGTTCCCCCTTGCAGGTCCTTTTTGACGATGATGCGTTCGATTTCAGGGACGGAATGGATCAAGCC
>JBGTRP010000018.1:0-21829 GCA_041940685.1 Acanthopleuribacteraceae bacterium | reverse complement strand
TTTGGTTCACCTGGACCGGCTGGGAGGCATCCCGTTAGGATAGATGGGGTCGTGTGAAAAGAATTGCTCTCATGGGAAATTATATTTTGAAATCCCATCAATTTCGTTAAATGAATAATAATAGAAAATTAAATATACGATTTTTTAGAACGCATGTAGGAGAAAAATGTCGACGCCTTTTTCTTGTGCAGCCACTGAGATGGAGCATTCGCTTGTAAACACGAAAGCTTTCGGGAATTTTCATTAACTATCCACAAGAAAGTAGCGGTTTCATGTGATTGCGTTTAAGGGTGGGCCGGGCGCCAGGAGGCCCTAATCGGACATGCTTGATAGGGTGGTCAATGCATTGTTTACCAACGCCTTCAGGGTAGAGGTATTTAATTTTAAGATACTAAAATTTCTTCAGATTTTTTATGGAAAGGAATGAAAAAAGCTTTTGAGTTGTTACCTATAAAAGAATGATCTATAATATGGAAAAATATGTGTTTCAAGAAGAATAACCAAATTCATATTAGGGTTGTAATTGTTACATACGACTAAGTCAGAATGCTCAAGGTCGCATTTACTAAGATATGGGTTCATTTTTTTATTCGTAGTTCCTCTGCTCGCACAAAAGAGAGCGCTCAAAAAAAGCGTTCGTTTTGAGCGGCTTTCCCTGCAGCAGGGATTGTCCCATTCAAGAGCGAACTGGATCCTACAAGATGCGACGGGCTACCTTTGGATCGGGACAGAGGACGGGCTGAACCGCTTCGACGGTTATCACTTCAGAACTTATTATCACGATCCGGATGATCCAGGCTCGCTTTCCGAAAACTCGATCAGTTGTATGGTTGAGGATCATGGGGAAAGGATTTGGGTGGGAACCAATGGCGGAGGTTTGAACCAATACGATCCCATCCGCGATCGATTCATTCGCTTCAAGCACGATCCCGATCATCCCGCTAGTTTGTCCAACGACCGGATTCGGGCCCTGCTCATCGACGGCAATGACAATCTTTGGGTCGGCACGGAGAAGGGATTGAACAAGCGGGCGCCGGATTCTGCGGGCCAATTTATTCGCTTTCAAGATGATCCCGGGGAAACGCCGGTTTTAGAGCAGGGTTGGATCACCGCGCTGCTGGAAGACCGGGATGGAAAGATTTGGGTCGGAACCTCGCGGGGTAAGCTGGTCCAATTCGAAGGAGATAGCCCGGACCCCGTGTTTCGAATCGGGTTCCCCGTGGAAGGGCCTGACGGAACCGTAGAAGAGGCGATGATTCAAACCATTCATGAGGATCGAGATGGAATCCTTTGGATTGGAACGATTCGGGGCATTGTCCTGTTTGATCCTCGCGCGAAACGGAGGATCGAGCATGGGTCCGTTTCGAACCCGGTTGTGGCGGGGGCAATCATTACCTCCATTTTTCAGGATCGGCAGGGAAAAATTTGGATCGGCACCTATGATCGTGGCTTACTCCAAATCGATGGCGGCTCTTTCCAAAACTTCCTGCCCGACAAAGACAACCCCCTGAGCTTGGGCTCAGATGAGATTACTTGTGTATTTGAAGACCGCTCCGGCATCGTTTGGATCGGAACCGGGACGGGTGGCGTTCAAAAATTCAATCCACGTCATCTCCTATTCGGCCACTACCGCTTGGATCATCTTCTCGCGGAGGGGGATGTTCCGCGCGTCACCGCCATTCACGAGGATCCACAAGAAGCGCTTTGGATAGGAACCAGCAGGGGACTGTTCCATTTCAACGCCGATCTTGAAATGACGGCCCATTTCCCCCTACATTCCAACCCGCTCAAGGGTCCCCAAGATGTTGGCGTTTTTGCGATTTTAGAAGATGAGGAAGAAGGAATCCTTTGGTTGGGAACGCGCAAGGGTTTGGTGAAACTTCAGCACGCGGGCAGCGGATCCCAGGAGATTTCCTTTCAATA
Organism: Acanthopleuribacteraceae bacterium; assembly: GCA_041940685.1. Classification (GTDB taxonomy): domain Bacteria; phylum Acidobacteriota; class Holophagae; order Acanthopleuribacterales; family Acanthopleuribacteraceae; genus JBGTRP01. The sequence goes on along the minus strand of JBGTRP010000018.1, from coordinate 19,906 downwards.
TTTTAAAAACGATCCCGAAAACAGCCATAGTTTGAGCTCCGATTATATTACCTGCCTGCGGCAGACCAAGTCCGGTCAGCTTTGGATTGGAACTCCTCGTGGGCTCAACCGCCTAGACTCCGAGAAGGAGCGGTTTGTGCGCTACCGCTTCGAAGAACAGGGAAATGGAGGCAAAAACCATAACCTCATCAGCGCCATCCATGAGGACCGAACCGGCGCCATTTGGGTGGGCACCTATGGTGGGCTGAAACGATGGAACCCGGGGGAAGCCGATTCAACCACCAGCTATAGCAAGGAACCGGGAAATCCTCGAACCCTCAGTCACAATCATGTGTTGAGCCTGCTCGAGGATCGAAACGGTGTTCTATGGGTGGGAACCGATCACGGGCTCAACCGCTTGGAGCGCGATTCATCCGGACAGGTTTTTTTTGTTGCCTACCATAAAAAAGACGGGCTTCCCAGCGATGTCATCAAGTGCATGTTAGAAGACGATCGGGGCTATCTATGGTTAAGCACCAACAAAGGCTTGATCCGGTTCGAAACCCATACGGGGAAGGTAAAGGCCTACCAGTACCGAAACGGGCTTCAAAGCGATGAGTTCACCTTCGGGGCTTCCCATCGCGGCGCGTCGGGCCGATTATTTTTTGGCGGTGGGGGTGGATTGAACGCCTTTTATCCGCGGCACATCATGGACAACCCGCTAGCGCCCCCGATTGCCATTGAGGATTTTCTTCTTTTTAACCAGCCGGTCCCCATCGGCGGTCCGGATTCTCCACTTCATGCGGCTATTCATAAGACGCAAAAGTTAACCCTTACCCGCAAGGATTCGATCTTTTCATTTGAATTTACCGCCCTGGATTACGCCAACCCGGAAAAAAACCAATACGCCTACAGGTTGGACCCCTTACAGGACCGCTGGACCTATACCGATTCCAAAAACCGCTTTGCCACCTATTCCAACCTGGACCCGGGTAATTACGTTTTCCGCGTGAAGGGAAGTAACGGGGACGGGATTTGGAATTCAACGGGCGTCTCTCTTCCCATTTACATGCGGCCTCCTCCATGGAGAACATGGTGGGCTCATACCTTATACCTGCTCATCTTGACGTACCTGCTTTTTATCTATATCCGCTCTCATCACAGGAAACTGGCCCGGGAACGGTTTCTCAACGAAGAACTCGACCGCAAGGTCGTCAAACGCACCGCCCAGCTTCAGAAGAAAAACGAGGAACTCTCGGAAAACCATCGCCAGCGCGTACGGCAAGCCCGGCAACTGAAAAACCAGGCGCGGCGTCTCAGCGAGATGGACGCCTTGAAAACCAGATTTTTTGTCAACATCTCTCATGAATTCCGCACACCGCTGACCCTGATCCTCGGTCCCTTGGACGACCTAATCGCCCAAGCGGCGGCCGAAAAAAATGGAACCCGTCAGTTGACGATGATTCGCCGCAACGGGGAACGGCTGATGAAGCTCATCGACGAGCTCCTGGATGTCTCCAAGTTGGAAGCGGGTCAAATGACCCTGCAGGCGCAACGGCAGGATCTCGTCGCTTTCTTGGCGAGATACCGCGCCATGTTTTCGCCCATTGCCGAGCGGAAACAAATCGCCATGGTTTTTCAGTCCGATGAAGAAAGCCTGGCGCTTTATTTTGATCGCGATAAATTGGACAAGATCCTCACCAACCTGCTCTCCAATGCATTTAAATTCACCCCGGAACGCGGCAAAATCCTGCTCAAGCTTTCCAGCCAGGATGCCAATTGGATCGGGATCAGGATCAAGGATACGGGGCCGGGTATACCCAAGGAGCAACTCTCCCATGTGTTCGACCGCTTTTTTCAAAAACAGGGACGCACGCCGGAATTTCCGGCCGGCACCGGAATCGGGTTGGCCTTGGTCAAGGAGCTTGTTGTGCTGCACGGAGGCCGTATCGAGGTTCGCAGCGAGCCCGGGTTCGGCTGTGAATTCACCATTTGGTTGCCCAGGGGACGCTCTCATTTGCAACCCGAACAAATAACTAAATGGGCGCCCCCGCCTGAGGATTCTTCCCACCGCAATCCCTGCCCCAGCGGCGACCATTTTTTCATTGAAGAGCCGCTCCCCGCGATCCAGCCTCAACCATCGGCGGAACCATCGGGCCAGGTCTCGAGCATTCTCATGGTCGAGGACAACCCCGAGGTGCGGGCCTATCTCCGCGAGCATTTGGGAAGAATCTATCAGGTTTATGAAGCGGATGGCGCGGCACAAGCCCTTACCCTGGCCAGGGAGAAAATGCCCGATATCATCCTCTCCGATGTCATGATGCCTGGAATGGACGGCTTTGCGTTTTGCCGGACTTTGAAAACGGACGAAAAAACCTGTCATATCCCCGTCATCCTGCTCACGGCCAAAGCGGGCGTGGAAAGTAATGTCGCCGGTCTGGAAACGGGCGCCGATGATTACCTGGTCAAACCGTTCAAAATGAAAATTCTTTTGAGCCGCATCGCCAATTTAATTGAGAACCGGAGGAAGTTGCGCGATCTGTTCGGCAAACAAATGTTCCTCCAGCCCTCGGAGATTCCGATAACCTCTACCGATCAGGCTTTCTTGGCAAAAGCCGTTGCCGTTCTCGAAAAGAATCTGAAGCGCGATCCATTCGGCGTCCATGAGCTCGCCGATGAGATGGGGTTCAGCCGAAGGCAGTTACATCGCAAATTCACCACCTTAATCGGCAAGAAGCCCTCCGATTTCATCCGCCAAATTCGGTTGGAAAGAGCCGCTCAAATGCTGAAGGCGAATGCGGGCAATATATCGGAAGTTGCCTATGCGGTCGGCTTTAACCAGCCGGAGTATTTCTCCCAGCTATTTCGAAAAGCATTTGGGCGAAGTCCGTCGCAGTACGCCCGATCCTGTCAATCCCAAGACACTTAGAGCGTGGAGCAAAAAAGGCGATCGCGCCATCAAAAGGAGCCCATGTTCCTCCCCGGCAATTTCTGCCTTGAGGCACGCCAAAACGCCATCCCTGCTTATTGGGTGTCGGGAGGCTTACAAGTGCATATCTGGTGGGTAGAACATGCAAAGGGTGGACAACTGGGACAAGTCATGGAAATACAAAGGTCAGAGTCACATCCCCCACCCAGCCGCCGTGTGCCGTTAATGGCGGTTACGAAGCTTTTTACTTTGATCTCATCGAGGGAAATTTTCTTTTTTTTCATCGGTTTTCTCCAAGCATGAAATTGGGTCCTAAATAAAAACGAAGGACCCCGCACACCTCAAGGAGACCGTGGGGGACCTTCCACATCCATGATCCGGTGACTATTTCTGGTCAACTGTAGCCATGCTATACAAAGAAATCGCCCTGCATGGGACAAAAACCCCGTGTAGCTGGGACATGTTGCCCTGGGTCGCGAGATTTTAGCGATGTCCGCCGAAGAACCCCAAAAAATGAGCGAAAAGATGCCCAAGATTGGGACATGTCTCATCCGTCCCCGTGAAGGGTCCCACGGAGAAAAAAAAGGACGCTAGCCTTTGGAATCAAGTTTCTTTCTATCGATTTCAAAGGAGCGCCATTTTGGTTCCAAAGTTCGGAAGCGCTATCCGGAAAAGCCATGAGGTCCAAGGCAGTTGCCGGAGAGGGATCCGGTTTGAAAAACGGGTGGCAAAGCACCAGGCCCTTGAACGCCTTTTCTCATTGGTTTACGACCAACTGATCAAAAAAGCCGGGGGGCTTTTGAAATACGAAAGGACTGGCCTTTCGCTTCAGGCCGAGGATCTGGTGCATGAAGTCTATCTGCGGTTGACCGCCCAAACTCATGTAGGCTGGAAAAACAAGGCCCATGTTTTGGCAGTTTCCACGCAAATGATGCAACGGATATTGGTGGACCTTGCCAGAAAATTCAACCGCGGCAAACGAGGAGGCGAACTAACGCGAGTATGGTTGGATTGGAACCTGGCGCCCTCGGTAGCGCCAGCGTCAGATCGCGAAACCCTGAGTGATTGTCTCCATTACCTTGCCAAGGTCAATCAGAGATACGCCAGAATCGCCGAGCTGCGCTACTACTGGGGGATGTCAACCAAAGAAATCGCCAGGGCGCTCGGGATTTCCGCGGCATCGGTAGAGCGGGGATGGCGTGATGCCAGATGTTGCCTCCGGCAACGGTTTGCCGCGATCAAAGGCTAGGGTTTGATATTTGGGTGCGTCGAGCCAGCCGGGCCGCCATGGCTGAAAACCTGCCGGTCCGTTTTCTTCAAGGGAACCGGGTAGCTTTCAACGGCGCATCGTATCGACGATCTTATAGACATTGGACCCGCTACAAAAATACAGCTCGCCGTCCGCATCCTCGCCAAACCCGATCAGGCTGACGCCCGTGAGTCCGGGCGCATTGGTCACGGTTACGGGCCGGTTGACCCAGGAGCCATTCTCGAAGCGCAGCAGGAATATTTCTCCCAGGCACCAATCGCCGTAAACGTAGTAGCCGCGCAATTCGGGAAGGGCGCCGCCGCGATAGACATAGCCGCCGATGACGGAGCAACCGCCGCCCGTGTGGGAATAGGCATAGGCGGGCAAGGTAAGTCCGGTCATGTCGCAACCCATGGGTGGATTGAAGCACTGATCGCCCTCCATAATATTCCAGCCGAAGTTGGCGCCGCCGGGCGCGCCTGCCGCCTGGAAGCTCACCTCTTCCACCGCGTTCTGGCCGTTATCGCCGAGATAAAGATCCCCTGTCAATCGGTCGAAGCTGAAACGCCAGGGATTGCGGAAGCCAATGGCGTAAATTTCGTCCAGCACACCGGGATCGCCCACGAAAGGGTTGTCGCCGGGGATGGTGGGAGGGTTCAATCCATTGATCTGATAACGCAATAATTTGCCGTTGGGCAGCAAGGGGTTTTGGGCGTTGCCATTGGGATCGTTCTGGGGACCGCCATCGCCCATGGCCAGGTAGAAAAAGCCGTCGGGACCAAATGCCGAATCGCCGCCATTGTGAATATCGGTCGGCTGGTTGATGGAAAGCAAATCCACGCCGCTGCCGGCCTCGATCTGCCGCCGCTCGGCGCCGGCTTGAAAGCCCGCGATGCGGGTGGTGATGGCGTTGCCCGTTCCGTCGAGCAGTGTGCCCACGTACTGGATATAAAAATAGCCGTTCTGGTCGAAATCCGGGTGAAAGACGAGATTGGACAAACCACATTCGAAACAATTTCCGAGAAGGCCGGAAACATCGAGCAAGGGCGTGGGATCGATGGCGTTGTTCTCCCAAATCCAGACAAACCCCAAAAAGTCCACGATGTAGAGGCGGGGCATCTCTCCCGGTGTGGACACCACCTTGACCGGACTGAACGAGGTAAACCCCGCGGGCAACATGGACAGGTCGGCAATCAAGCCCGCATCCAGGGTTTGAGGCGGAAGAATGACGTCGCGCGCCTCTACCGATACGGCATCGGTATCCGCCAGGCAGCGCCAACCTACCTCCAGTTCAAACTCGTAAATGCCGGCCTGAGGAGGCGAAAAGCTGGGCGTGGATGTGTCCGCTCCGGTGAGCGTGACCATGGGCGCGCCATTGGGCACTTGTGACCAAAGCCAGCGCAGATTCGCATCGGGCCCCGATGAAGCGGTTCCATCCAGCATAACCGGGGAACCGGTGAGCACCAGGTCGTCCCCGCCCGCATCCGCTTCCGGGCAAAGCGGGCCGCCCGGCGACGCGTAACAGGTGGTCAACCAAAGCACGTCCCTCTGGCTGGGCCAGAGCGCCCATTCGGATGCGCCTGGCCCGCATTGGAACGAAAAAAGAAAACCCATCAACAGAACCTGTGTCATGAAAGGCTCCTTCGAGGCCGTGGAAACCGCGATCCCCAACCCCCGGCAGATACAGAGGTAATCTCTTGGGAGATAAGACGGGGGCGCCCTGCAGGTCCGGAAATGCCCGAAATGGGTTGTCTGCATCCCCGGAGATTTCTGTAGCCAGAGACAAGCAGAAAACTCAGCGAAGCTTACACCTGCCCACTTGGCGCTCCCAAACACCCCAAAAGCGTAAATGAAGTGAATCGCCGGCTAGATTCTTGATAATTTATCAGACTAATGGACCGATAGACAAAAAACCATAAGCCCTGTCACAGAGTGTCCTGAAAAGGGAAAGCGGAGATTCGGTCACGGGAGGGCCGGGAGCCGGATGGATGTCAAGTGGCCGGAATTCGCCGCTAGGGCAGGAGCGAAGCGGAGGCGGTCTCGTAGAGGTAGCCCGGCGAGCCTTCCCTCGAACCACGTAAAAACACGGTCGATAGAGGCTGATCCGAACGGATGATGATCCGCGATCCCGGGTCGTCGTCAAAGAAATCGCTGAAGACCGCCAATGCCTTTGCCATGGGTCTTAGGGCTTCGTGAATGGTTTCCAGCGACACCTCCCTGCCCATCTCGTCCACGCGCACCGCCTCGATGCGAGCGGGACCGTCGCCGATATTGACCATCGCCGAGCCATCCCAAACTTGATCCCACTCGCCTTGGAAAAGGGTAAAGGAACGGCCGGTTCGGTCCGTCTCCAACACACTGGCCGGAGACCCGGGCGAGCTACCTCTTCCCCGATAGATCGCGCTAACCTCCAGGTAATGGTCTCCATCCACCGTGAAATGGCTGGTCTCGGTCCCCAGTAATTCCGCGGCAATGGCTGAAACCGATTCCTCCGGTTCCAATGCAAGTTCGACCGCCTCCAGCGGGGATCCCTCTTGCGTATAGGGCTGCAGGCGCACCATCCCACCGAAACCACGCGGGTTCACCACATGTATCCTGGTTTCGAAACCGCCCTCGAAAGCGGTTACATGCGAAAGATAGCGGGTTTCTACCCCGGGTAGGGAGGTCTCGTCGGCGGTTTGAAAAAGCCATGCGGGCGCAACCCCGGCCAGGGAACCGCGCAGGAAGACCAGGGCCAGGGGCTCGGTGGAATGAATTTCAATCCTTCCCTCGGGTCGTTCGAAAAGCTCATCAAAGACGGCCAACAGCTTGGCGCCCGGGTTCAATCCGCCCTCGACGCGTTTCACCGCGATCCGCCGCCCAGCGGCATCGTACATGACGGCGAAGATTTCCGCGGGCAGGTCGCCCAGGTTGACCGCGGCCATTCCGTCGAAGACCAGGTCCCAATCTCCCGGATGAAGCGTGAAATCATGGCGGATATGCGAGGTTTCCCGCACATGGGCGCTGGCGGCTTGGGGCGTGAGCGCGCGGTAGACCGCGGAAACCCGCACCGCCTCGCTGCCCTCGATGGTCAAATGGCTGGGCGCCGGACCCAACTCTGCCGGCGCAACTTGGCGTGCTTCACCGGGTTGGAGGGTAAAGGTAACCGGTTGGTAGGAATTCCCTCTCTGGCCGAAGGCTGTCAGGGTCAGGGTTTCCGCGGTTTCGGCGGCGTTGACCAAGACCAAGTCCGTGGTAAATCCCCCGTCCAGCCGGGTGAGATGAGGAATCCAACGACTTCCTACGCCTTCGCCACAGCTCAGGATTTTATGGTTTTGTTCGGTGGCCTTAATGCTCGACATCCGGCGCGATTCCAGGGTAGCCAAGGCCTCGCAAGCATCTTCCTGGAGATCGTTGCCAACCAGGATCAGGTCGTCGGGGATGATCCCCAGTAGGTTCGGCAGCCCGAGGGTGTTGCCGAATTGGATGTTCTCCACCAGTGGCGAAAGATCCTCGACCCTGTTGTGTGCCAGGTGGAGCCGTCTCAAATAGGGCAGGGCCGAGAGCGGCGCCAGGTCCCGGACCTGATTCCCGGTGATCCGCAGCCATTGCAAATTTCTCAATCCCCTCAGGGGCGATATATCGGATATTCGGTTATGCGACAAATCGAGCAATTGAAGGTCCCTGAGCTCTGCCAGCGGCGCGAGGTCCTCGATTTGATTGTAGACCGCCCATAGCTGAGTCAATTTGCTCGCGCCGGCCAGGGGCGTCAGGTCGCGGATCTTGTTGTTCCAGATAATCAGGCTGTGAAGGCTTGGGAGGCCGGCGAGGGGACCTAAATCCTCGATTTCGTTTTGGTCCAGGCTCAAGCGCCACAAATTGACAAAACCTTCCAACCCGCGCAGGTCGCGGATGCCGTTTTCCTCCAGGTCAATCACGTAACCCGCCTTGGCCTCCTCGCTGTCCACCTCGCCGTCGCCATTGAAGTCGAAGCCTTTCACCAGCAACGCCTTCAAATTGGGATCGGGAATCTCCAGTGGCGTTCCCGCCTGCAAGGGTTTGTACAGCCGGTTCACGTCTTCGATGTCCAGCGTCGAAATCGTCCGTCCTCCCAGGTTGCGAAAAGCGGAGAATTGCGGATGCGGCAGCAACACGGACAAATTGTTTCTGGAAAATAAATGTTCTTGATAATGCATGATCGAGGCGAAGTCATAAGGCGTATCCTGCAAGTACCAGGTTTTGGCCGCGAACGCGCCTCGGTCGGTGATGCGGAGGTTTTCCCAGAGCACCCTGATAAACCCATCGCGGTCGCCGCGTTGATGCTCGTGTTCAAAACCCAGAACATGGCCCAATTCATGGACGATATCCGCCCGTGGTACGAACTCATTGCGCAAAAACACGAATTGCTCCCCGCCAATCATGCCCAGCTCCGCGAAGCCGGTAAAGCGCATGCCCGGCAATTGCACGATGCGGACGTAATTGGCCTGGCCCTCGCGGGGAACGAATCGTACCGTTGTTCCCGCTTCCCAGAGCCGCATGGCGTCCTCGATTCGGCCTTGAAACCCGGCGTCGGTCAAGCTTTCATCGAAAATATAGGGAATCCTACCGCTCGGCCAATAGCGGCTGGTGGTGACTTCCGCCTTTTGCCGGAGGTTCGTCTCGGCCTGGCGGCGTAGGATATCGCCCTCGATGTGGAAGGTTTCGCCGGGCCCCGCCCAGCCCGCGAGCGCGGCGGGCAATTCTTCCTCAAAACCAAACAGCCTCGCCACCGACAGAGTGGCCAAAATTGCAATCAAAAACAAATTTAAACCTTGTTCTCGCATTGGAAAACCTCCCATGAAACTGACATTACCATCATCATGGAGCATGTATTCCGGCGAATCCTTAGATTGTCCTTAAACCGTGCTTAAATCTGTTTTAAGAAAAACCAAGCAGTCAAAAGCTGGGCCAGGGTGGTGGCCTGCCATGTTGCCTGGGTCCGCGTCTTGTTTCAATTGCGCAAGGTTTCAACCCGGCCGCTGGACTTTTTAAATGAGGTGAGACGCTTTGCCCTGGCCCTCCCATAAGAGGTCCCTGATTCCAACTTTACCCCATTCAATTATTGGTTGTTTGGTTTGGATCCCTTTCGTTAAGATAACCCTCCATGTGGACGCGAGCCTAAAGGCTTTTAAGAGGGACGGAGGAAGGACAACGTGAAAATCTGGTTTTGGGTGATTTTTAGCATGACGGCGCCGGTGGTGTGGTCCACCGTGATTCTGAACCCCACGATTCGCGATATATATGTGGATGGGACCTGCGAGGAATCCGGGGTTATGGGTTTTTTGGTGGATGGCAATGACTTTGCCACTGCCTCTCCCGCGCAGCCCATCTATCTGCGACTGAGGTTCGACCACGCGGCTGTGCTGTGCGAGACCCTGGTCTGGTCCCATGCCAGCAACTCGGGTTCGTTGAGCTTCGATCCCATTTTCCTTCCTATATGGTTCGCCGACCATTTACCCGGGGATCAGATCGTGGCTCCCGGAAACACCATTTCCATTGCGCGTTGGAAAAAAGGAGAGCCGGAAATCTGGCTCAAGATCCAAACCTCTTCCACCTCCTGGATCGAGGATAGTGGAGGGAACCTTGTGCCCCCCGACACTTCGCGTCCGGTGCGCTGGATTGTGGGCCTGAACGCCCGCGACTCCTTTGCCAACGCACAACCGGATTTCCTTTTGGGCGAGGCCAACCTACCGGCGGCGACCAGAGACACCAGCGGCATTACCGAGGCCACTGCGGTGTCGAACAAAATCTGCGTGGATCTGAGCGATTCCAACCTGGAACCCATCCCCGCGCCCTTTGCCCAATCCATCCTTCACCTCGATCCGCTGGCGCTGGGCTCCTTACCCAATGGCGGACCCAACAGTGTGGAGGAAGCCGAGGATTATACTCATATCCTCAGCGGGGTTGGCGTGCCCATTGCCCTGAGCGGTCAGGGTACCGTGGCGCGCGGCTTCGATTTTAACTGTTCTGGAGGGCCCACTTTGCCCGTGGAGCCCACGTCCCAGATCGGAACCGCGGTGCCCGGTTTGCGCCAACTGACCAACGACATTCGCCTGCAGGCTTTTTGTGCCCTGGGTTGGGGGTTTCACCGGCATTCGGTTCTCAGGCTGACCACCCCTCCCGGTGCGGATTTCGGTTTTCATGTGGCCACGGACGGCGGCGGCATGCCCATCGACTACCACGATGTGGACCCTTCCGTCCCTCCCGGCATGTATGTGCTATTGCAAGACGCTTTGAGGCTGACCGATGTTCCCCACGATCCGCCACGTGCTCCGGTGGATAGCCTTTTCGCGATTCCCAGCGGTGATTTCCTGGCCAGCCAGGCGCAAGTGACCTATACCGGCCCCGGTTCCGACACCTCGCTGGAATTCTCGCTTGAGGCCGTGGTGAGCCAGTGGGAGTTGGGCCAAACCGGGCCGGTGCAAATTGCGGTGGAGGCCATTGCCAGCAATCGCGACTCGGCCAGGGATTCGCCTCCCTTCGATGGTGCGGATCAAAATCTTTTTTGTGGTCCATCCCTCAGGTTAGCAGTGACCTATCTATGGGATTTCGGCTCCTTTGTGCAACCCATTCCCACGCTGGGAACCTGGGCCTTCGTCCTGTTGATCCTTCTGCTGCTGGCCGGCGCCTGGATGATGAGTGTCCGAAGACGAAGATATTCAATATGATTGTCGCAGTCGCGACTGACTACATCGCAGGTCCGGCTCGACCGCCGCTTTTTTGATTTCTACTCGGCAGGGAAGCATTCTCTTTCCTTAAAACGCTTGATCAAAACAAGTGTCATGTCACGTCTACTACGTCTTTGCAAAGCGTAATGGGTGCTCATCCAAGAACCAGAATTTTCTCTCGCAAAGCCGCCAAGGCGCAAAAGAAAAAAGTTATTTACCTTTTTAAATCAAAGAGGTTGAGAGATGTTTACTTGGCGAGCTTTGCTTCTCAGCGCGAGTTTTTCTTTGATTTCTCAACGCCCCATTGCGGCATGAAATGATGGACACAACACTAGGTGAGGATGCGTCTCCTCTGCTTGAGCACTGGTGACGCGCGCATGTAGCGCTTAATGAAGAAGGTGTTTGCCGACCTCTCGGTTGCCTGCCAAACATTTTTCTTGCGCCTTTGTTAAATCTCAAGTATATTATAAACGTAATATGGTGATATAGCGATAGGCCGAGCCGAGTACGGAGGTCCACGAATACGGTGCTCATCCACATAGACACAAAAAGAGGCGTTCCTTATTACCGTCAGGTCAAGGAACAAATTACCCAAATGATCCTAGCCGGGCAACTGACTCCCGGAACGCAATTGGAGTCCGTTGCCAACCTATCCAAACGATTGAAGGTGAACCCCATGACGATCAGCAAGGCATACAGTTTTTTGGTGGAAGAAAACATTTTGGAGAGGCGGCCTGGAATCGGCGTGTTCGTGGCGCAAGTGCCCGAGGATAGGCAGCGGACCATGACCCGGTCCTTGCTCGCGGCCACACTCGACAAGGCCGCCCTCCTTTCGATCCAACTGGGAATGAGACAAGCTGAGGCGCAGGCCATCTTTGGCGAGGCCTTCAAGAAAATGCAACAAGAGGACAAAGATGCAGAATAGTTGGAACCACGATGTACCGATCGAAGTGAATTCGCTGAGCAAACGATTCGATGGATCGGATGTGCTGAACCATGTCAGCTTTCAAATCGGCGCGGGGCATATTGTCGGATTGGTAGGCCCCAACAGTGGCGGCAAGAGCACCTTGCTCCGTCATCTCATCGGCATGTACCTGCCAAGCCAGGGAAGTTGCCGCACCTTCGGCGTGGAAGCCGCCGATCTGACTCCCGATCAGTTGAGCGGGATCGGCTATGTCCATCAGGAGGTTGAACTGATGAGCTGGATGAGTTGCCGCGAAATCATCAACTATGTCGCGGCTCACTATCCTACCTGGAACAAGGAGCTGGAAAAGGAACTCGTCGATCTGTTCGAGCTCAATCTGAAGCAGAAGGTCGGCGCCATGTCGCCGGGTCACCGCCAAAAGCTGGGCATCTTGCTTGCCGTGGCTTTCCAACCGCAATTACTCATTTTAGATGAGCCGGCCTCTGCTCTTGATCCCCTTGCGCGCCAACGTTTTTTGGAGCTGCTCCTGGAGGTTTTACAGCACAGTAACCCCACCATCCTCATTGCTTCCCACATTCTCAACGACATTGAGAAGGTGATCGATCATGTGCTGGTTCTGGACAGGGGGAGATTGCTCAAGGATTGCAGTTTCGATGACCTACGGGAAGATTACGTGAAGCTGGAATTGATCAGCCTCAACGGAGACTTGCCGGCCAGGCTGCCGTTTCGAAACATTTTCTCCCGCCAACAGGATGGCCGGCGGGCGGTGGTGACGCTGAGACGTTTCGAACTCACCCTGGATGAGATCAAAACCCGCCTCAACTGCGAAGCCATCCAACATCCATTATCCTTCGAAGAAATTTATCCCTTCATCTTGGAAGAAGCCGAGCAGACCCCGGCGGGTCGCCATGCTTAGCCACCAGGCGTCCATGCCAAGCCGCGTCGAAAATCATAGGAGAACCGCAACCATGGTGAGCAAAACCAACCTCATGTTTTCTGCCAAACCAGCCTATGTCGCCAATATGATCGCCCTGATTCCCCGCCATTGGTTCGTGTATTTCGTCGCGGCCCTGGTTCCCTTTTTGATCTATATCAACATCGATGGAGGTCCCAACGCGGACGATTCCGGCCACTATTTCACCCTGTGGTTTTTAGGCGTCACCTATGTTTCCTTCGGTTTTGGTTTCATTCTTGCCGACCTGTTGAACAAGCCCATGCTCTATTGCCTGCCGAGCCAACAAAGGGTGCTGCGCCAGATGGCATTTGCCACGGGTCTGTTGGTGAGTTTGCTTTTCTTTGTGCTCGGCGTCTTACCCGCGCATTCCTATTGGGCGCCGCCGACGAAGCTGGGAATGTTTTCTCTGCTTCCTATCGGTTTGATGTTCCATCTTCTCATCGTTTTCTTCACCATCCGCAATGTAAAGGCAACGAGCTGGACCCTGGCGGTTTTCGCCATTGCAGCCGCACTTCTCAATCAAGTGTATTTCCATGGTTCCGGCCCGGATATCGTCCGGCCTCACGGGGGAATCTTTGTGCTGCTCGCCTGCGCTTCCCTGGTCTTGATCCCGATATGCTGGAAGGCACTCGGCCACAAGACCCTACGCCGTGAGCTGTTGGGAACGGAAACGCTTTCCAGCGGCGATGGGGATGTGGTCCGGCAACTCGAAACATACAATTTATTTCAAAGAAGCATTCAGCGGAACCAAATCGGGCGCCCTGTTGTTGACGAAAATCGGTCGTGTCCGTCCCGACAGCATGAAACGGCCGCTGTTCGCTCTCCTTTACCGCATGGGGAGCGCCAATGACCCCAGGAAAGCTCTCGGCGCATGGCTTTTTTTCACGATATTTGGCGCCTATCTTTCCTTCAATATATTCAACGCTTTTACGCCAATCATCTTGCTCTATTCCCTCATGTTGATGGCCATGTTCCAGGGCGCCATGATATTCAGAAGGTCCTCCACGCCCTTCCTTCCTCAAGGAAGGCGGGCCACCTTTTTGGAAAGTCTGTTCAATGCCTTCCTCAGGTATTTGTTCATCATTGCCGTTTTTTTAGCGATATACGGACTTTCCTTTTTCGCCTACCGGTTTTGGCCCGATCAGACCTGGTCCGCATTTGTCCCGATCCTGTTGGAAGTTCCATTGAAGTCCTATCTCTTTTGTCTCCTCATGGCGCCCCTCATGCTGTTTGTATTCCACCGCTCTCGGGCTCCGGGCTGGCTATTGTTCGCCGCAATCTTCATTTGGCTGACTACTTACAATTCGCCCTACCTCGCCCATGAGTTCATCGGGCTCCATGCCGGCCTGATCGCCATCCTCATGGCGGCGGCATGGATTCCCTTTGTGGCGCTCAATTACCTGAGGAGTTTCAAACAAGACCTGAAGTAGCAAAGCCTCAAGGAAAAATAGGTCAGGCGCGCACCTTCCCGGCAGAACCGCGCAAAACCCTTGGACGAGCGAGGCCATTTCGCCATGCAATCCAATGCGCGGCTTGGCTAGGCCGTGTCCGTATCTTCCCCATCCCAAATTCTCAACCATAAGACCTGAATCAGGTCCAGCAATCCCTCCTTGCCCAAGCCCCTGGCTCAGGTGAAATCTGACTTTAGACTGTCGCCGTGAACAGAACGGCTGACCCGGTCGAAGTGACCAACCCATCGCGTTTGAATTGGAGATTGAAATGAATCGAAGCTTGTTATCTTTTTTGATGGCATCCGCCATTGGGACAGGGAATCTGATCGGACAGGAACAACAAACCACAACATGGCGGGGTCTCCTCGAGGTGAAGGACCAAACCCTGCGTTTGGAAGTCGTCATCCGTGAAAGCCACGGCGAATGGACTGGCAATTTTTACGTGAATGGCAAAGGAGGCGTGGACCTGGACACCATCCGGCTCGACGATGACCGCCTCCGTTTTTCCATATCAAAACTCGGCATTCGTTTCGATGGAGCCTTGTCGGACCAGGGCGGGGTCGCCACCGGAACCCTACATGAGGGCGATGAAAGCAAATCCCTGACGCTGAAGGCGATCGAGCCCGAGACTGGAAAGCGCGAGGATGTTCGGACCGGCGCCGATTCCCATGGCATCGCTTCCAGCGAACGCGGTGAACGGTCGGAAGAGCGGCAAAGGCGACCCGAAGCATATCAGCCCACGAGACGCCAGGGAGGGATCTCCCAGAATGCGGACATTCCCGCCGAGGCATTGGAACAGCTCGCCGATCGCGTGCGGAACATGGTGGAGAACGAGGAGATCGTCGGCGGCGAATTGTTGGTGATCAAAAATCGACGCACCCTGCTTCGCCAGGCGTTTGGATGGAAAGACCGCGAGGCCGGGCAGCCGCTGGAGGTGGACGCGGTCTACTGTGTGCGCTCAATGACCAAACCGCTGGTCGGCACGGCGATCCAAATGCTGATCGACGAAGGGCGGCTCTGGCTCGACACTCGGGTCCACGAGATCCTGCCCTCCTTTGCCGGACCGGAGACGGGAAAAATCACCATCGAACATCTGCTGACGCACACCGGCGGGTTTCCCTTCACAACCCTGAGCAGACCCCTGTCCGAATACGCCGATCTCGCCGCGGTGGCCGCGGAAGCGGCCTCCACCGAACTGATGTTCGAACCTGGAGCCCGGTTCGAGTACAGCGATGCGGGAAGCGATACGCTGGGCGCGGTCGTGGCCAAGATCGCCGGCGAACCGGTGGAGCGTTTCATCCAGCGGCGCATTCTCGATCCATTGGGCATGCGCGACAGCTTCACGCTGTTGGGAGGAAACGAGCGCCTGCGCGCCCGGATCCCCAGCGCGTATTCCGGCGGAACCGGAGCCTGGTCCAAGCATTGGGAGCCCTCGGACCCGCCCCTCTTTCCGCTCTTCCTCGGCTCCCAGAGCCTGTATGCGACCACCACCGACTACGCGCGCTTTCTGGCCCTGTGGATAGACGGCGGACGGGTAGGCGACCAAAGCCTGCTTTCTCCAGAGGCCGTGGCGCGCGGCCTGGCCCCGAGCCAGCCCATGAGCGACTACCCGGCGAACTTTCCGGGTCTGGATGTCCATTACGGCCAGCAGTGGATCGTCTACGCACAACCGGGCGAAGAGGGATCTCCCCGATCGCTCCTTTTCGGCCATGACGGGTCCGACGGCACCCATGCCTGGGCCTGGCCGGAGCTGGACCTGATGGTGCTGTTCTTCACGCAGTCGCGGGGGACCCTGGCCGGGTTGAGCCTCACAGCCACGCTGCAGAAACTGCTCGTCGACCAAGAGCTCGAGGGCCCGTCTCCCGCCACCTCCGCCGCCAGCGGCGGAGCATTGGCTCGGCTGGCGGGCCTCTACTGGGATGAAACCAATCGGGCCGCCTATTACGTCGTCACGCCATTCGGAAAGCGCCTGAAGGTGGAACGGCCCGGCAAGATGTCACTGATCTTCAAGCCCGGCGACCTGCCCGGCCGTTTTGTTCATGAGGCCCGCTCCGACGTCTGGATCGAGTTCACCAGCGCCGAGGATGGCTCGGTAACCGGCATGCGGACCTGCTTTGGCGGGCCCATCGAGCACGACCCGAGGCATGTGCCCCGGGAAGGATTGCCCACCGTATCGGAGGTAATCGCGTTGGTGAAACAAGCTCATCGCATCGACCGCCTGCCGGATCTGGGCGTGGTGCGGCTTTCCGGGAGCTTGAAGTTCGAGACCCGTGGAATGGAGGGTACGGTTACCACCTATTTTGACGCCGCCCGGGAGCGGGTTGAGGTTCAAATCGGTGGCTTACGGGACATCGTCGTCATAGATGGCGGCCGGGCCTGGACCTACGCCACGCCGACCGGCGTCGACGAACTCGCCGGAGCGCGCCTGGAGGAGGCCCTGCTCAATCGCATTCCCGTCCTCTACGGCGACTGGACCGAGCACTACGAAAGCGTGGAGGTGCTGAAGCGCATCCAGGCCGGCGGGAGGTCTGTGTTGCTGGTTCGCGTGGTGCCCCGCGAAGCGCCGGGGTCGACGATCTTTGTCGATGAGGCGAGCGGCCGAGTGCTCCGCGTGGACAGCATTTCCCAGATCCCCGGTTTGGGTATCGTGGGCGTGCGCACCCGCCACGCGGACTTTCGCGAGGTTGGCGGCATGTTGCTGCCCTTCCGCTCGGTCTCGGATTTCGCCTCGCCCCTGTTAGGACGCGTGGGGACAACGCTGGACAAGGCGGAAACCAGGGTCGAGGCCCCGCGGGAGACCTTCACGGCTCCGTCGGGCGGGGATTAGCTTCAAGCCGTAGGGAGGAAACGGAAACTCCTTGAAACCCAATGCTCAAAGGTCTTTGAACCTACAGGAGGAAGATCCCTACCGGAGACAGTCTCCTTCTGAAAGGCTCCATTCAACCAGCCCTATCGTTCCGGAAGTATTTTAGGGCGTCCTTCAGATTTAAAAGAAAAGTGAGCTGATTCAACATCGGTTCCTACTAGAATTCATAGGGGGGCCGATTACCAAACACCCGCCAACTTTTATGGAATTCTTGGGTATCGAATCGACCTGCCTCGATTTCTCGTATAAAGGGTAAGAGAAGCCTTTTTAAAAAATCAAAAGAATGTACAAAATGAAATCCATGACTCCTAAATAATAGTAGTAGTATTTAGCTCTCCAAGAGTTTGAAGCGTGTCTTTGGTGAAATCTCAACCGCTAGGGGTGGGTGAATTTGCCATTGAGGGTTATAAAATGGCGGATGTCTTTGTTTCTTATGCACGGGAAGATCGGGAGGATTTGGAGCGCCTTTTGGCTGATTTGGTTGACGCAAACGTTGATGCCTGGTCTGATGCCAGCATAAAGCCTGGGGAATGGAAGCCCCAAGTGTTCAGGGAAATCGCAAGAGTACGAGCATTCGTAATCTGCCTTTCAGACACTTCTCTTCAGAAACTCAGCCATGGTCGTTCCGTAATTGAGGAGGAACTGGCGCGGGCTCACGAATTCTCAAGAAGCCGAGCGTCGCATGACTTCTTGATTATCCCTGTTCAGCTCCATTCACTTACCGCAGATTTCAGGGACCACCGTATATGGTCTTATCAGGTATTCAACCTTTTCCCGAGTAAGACTAGGTCTAGAACAATCCAGCTGATTGCTGAAAGCGTGAAGAATCAAGAACTGACCCGTTTTTTAAAACGAACTGCCACAATCAAAAACAAATACTTCGGGGTAGGTGGAGAACTGCAGGATCGATCTGAGGCATTGGAAGAGCTTCGTTGCACCTTAGAAAGATTCAGCGACGATGCTATCATTGTCCACGCAGTCGCATGTTGTTTTGAAGAAATTGGCGATTTTATGGCTAAGCGCGACAGGTACATGACTAGGGAGCTGTCGGACTGTTATGTGGAGGCATTTAATGCCTATACAGCGGCAACAGTGTTAAATCCCCTGTATGCAATGGCGTGGGCGAATCGCGCCGTGTTGCAGAACAAACTTGGCGAGCACAGAGAAGCTATTGCAAGCGCTGAACGTGCGATTAACCTTACGGGTGTGCCCCATGGGTCGCCGTTCAATACGATTGCTATTGCTTTGAAACGTCTGAATTCTCCGCTTAATGAAGTATTGTCGGTCTATGGTCGTGCGATTGATGCTCGTTCCGATTATCATGGAGGGTATGAGAACCGTGGTAAATCGTATCTCCTATTTGGGGATCCAGTGAAAGCATTGGTCGATCTGACAGCGGCTATCGCTTTGGGTGCTAAAGATTCGGGCGATGCCCTGATACTGCGATCAATTGCCCTTAAGCTCCTTGGTAGTGATGGTGACGAAGATCTGGAAGCCTGGCCAGCTGACGATAAGTTTCGTGGAGGCCTGTTCCGACGGGCGTTATTGTTTGAGGATATGGAACATTGGGAGAATGCGCTGGAGGATTACACCAGGTGCTTAGAGATAAGGGAAACTACAGATGCTTTCTACAATCGGGCAATTGTAAATTCTAGGCTCGATAAACGAGAGGCCGCGATTTCAGACATGGAGGCGGTGTTAAGACTGGATCCTTCAGACCAAGGCGCTGCTGAGGCACTGATTATTCTGCGTTCCGGGATTTCTTTGGCCGCCACAGACTGGGGCGCAGGTTTCGGGAGAACTATAGAATAACTACGTAAACATAAAATTTTGGTTTTTTTGGAAATAGACGATGAGTTAGGATCCCCGCCAAGAGACCGATATCATAGAAAGCCAAACTGCCCAAAATGAAGGGAAAGAATTCTTTTAGAGGAAGCTACTTGAGGCCCTGAGAGGTTGAATATAAACCATTTAGGGGACAGGAAGCCCCATGAGTGCAATAAAATGACAGCCAAACCCATATCGATCCCCGCTTGAGGATACTTTACACAAATATGCAGAGGGCTTTGGATTACCTCCCTGATAGGCTCACCAAGATTTTCGTATTTCTTGGTAAGTGAATCAAAAAACCCGAGTAGGCCACTCCGCTCGGTTGTTAATTGTCGAGGTACGCAAGTTCCCCGCGTTGGTCATGTTCGCTTCATCCGGTTTGTGGCGCCGTCGTGGTTCCGCAAGGTCCCAATACCCAATTTCCCTTCATAGGTTGAAAATTAACGAAGCCTAGATTACTCTGCCTAAAGGTAGCAGTTCCGAGGTAAAGGCCCTATGGAGAGGGAAAAGGCGGTCAAATTACTCCGTGCTGATGTAGGTATCGAAACACGTTGGCTTATCGAGCGTAAGCAGTACCGAGCGGATCGTCCTGTCGGCATTGAGATCGCCAATGGCCCTTATGGTGTGAAGTCTCGCCTTCAGGTTCCCAACGCCATCCTGGCCACCAGCTCCCATTTCACAGAAGGCGTCAAAAGCCCCTTGGACGAAGTGTAGAGACGAGGAACGAAAGTGTTTTATACAGAAACCATATATCCCCCTGCAACCACCGACGACCGCGACCAAATACGCTGCAAATACAACCAATACCTGAGAATCGCCGAAGGGGTTTATACCGGGGTATTGCGACCCGTAGGTATTTTGA
Source organism: Acanthopleuribacteraceae bacterium (assembly GCA_041940685.1). GTDB lineage: Bacteria > Acidobacteriota > Holophagae > Acanthopleuribacterales > Acanthopleuribacteraceae > JBGTRP01. Next base: position 174 of record JBGTRP010000018.1, on the reverse strand, counting down.
AGAAACCATCTATACCTTTTTACCGAAAAAAGGTATGAAGATACGCGACGCGACTTCATCTGATTTGGCTGCCATGTATGCTGTTGACCAGATGGCAGCCGAAGAAGGCAGCCGCAGGCAGCACATACGCGACTGGGTTGCCTCGGGGCAGGCCATTGTTGCAGTTGTTGACGG